>JALOBE010000003.1 GCA_023228425.1 Syntrophales bacterium | reverse complement strand
TGGTGGAGGTGAACGGGATCGAACCGATGACCTCCTGCGTGCAAAGCAGGCGCTCTCCCAACTGAGCTACACCCCCTTGGTGGGCCTAGGTAGATTTGAACTACCGACCTCACGCTTATCAGGCGTGCGCTCTAACCAACTGAGCTATAGGCCCCTTCCTCACGTGAAAAAAAATGAATAGTGGGTATAACCAACTTCCGGGATTGACCTTGGATGTATGGATCGGAGCAGGGGCTCCGATCGAATACTCCTTAGAAAGGAGGTGATCCAGCCGCAGGTTCCCCTACGGCTACCTTGTTACGACTTCACCCCGATTACCAACCACACCGTCGGCGCCTGCCTCCCTTACGGGTTAGCCCGACGACTTCTGGTGCAGTCAACTTTCCGGGTGTGACGGGCGGTGTGTACAAGGCCCGGGAACGTATTCACCGCGGCATGCTGATCCGCGATTACTAGCGATTCCAACTTCATGGAGTCGAGTTGCAGACTCCAATCCGAACTGGGGGTGGTTTTTTGAGATTTGCTTCCACTCGCATGGTCGCTGCTCTTTGTGCCACCCATTGTAGCACGTGTGTAGCCCTGGACATAAAGGCCATGCTGACTTGACGTCATCCCCACCTTCCTCCGGTTTAACACCGACAGTCTCTTTAAAGTGCCCAGCTTAATGATGGCAATTAAAGACAAGGGTTGCGCTCGTTGCGGGACTTAACCCAACATCTCACGACACGAGCTGACGACAGCCATGCAGCACCTGTCACCAAGTTCCCCGAAGGGCACTCTCCCGTTTCCGGGAGATTCTCGGGATGTCAAGTCCAGGTAAGGTTCTTCGCGTTGCATCGAATTAAACCACATGCTCCACCGCTTGTGCGGGCCCCCGTCAATTCCTTTGAGTTTTAGTCTTGCGACCGTACTCCCCAGGCGGTTCACTTAATACGTTAGCTACGGCACTGAAAGGGTCAATCCTCCCAACACCTAGTGAACATCGTTTACGGCGTGGACTACCAGGGTATCTAATCCTGTTTGCTCCCCACGCTTTCGCGTCTCAGCGTCAGTAGAGGGCCAGAAAGCCGCCTTCGCCACCGGTGTTCCTCCTGATATCTGCGAATTTCACCTCTACACCAGGAATTCCACTTTCCTCTCCCTAACTCTAGCCGAACAGTTTCAAATGCACTTCCCGGGTTGAGCCCGGGACTTTCACACCTGACATATCCGGCCGCCTACACGCGCTTTACGCCCAATGATTCCGAACAACGCTTGCACCCCCCGTATTACCGCGGCTGCTGGCACGGAGTTTGCCGGTGCTTCCTCTGATGGTACCGTCAAGCATCGAAGCTGTTAACTTCTCAACATTCTTCCCATCTGACAGAGCTTTACGATCCGAAGACCTTCCTCACTCACGCGGCGTTGCTGCGTCAGGGTTTCCCCCATTGCGCAATATTCCTCACTGCTGCCTCCCGTAGGAGTCTGGACCGTGTCTCAGTTCCAGTGTGGCTGGTCGCCCTCTCAGACCAGCTAACCATCGTCACCTTGGTAGGCCATTACCCTACCAACCAGCTAATGGTACGCAGACTCATCCTTCAGCGACAGCTTCCATGGAGAGGCCATCTTTGACTGATATGCCGAGGCACATCAGTATTATCCGGTATTAGCCCATCTTTCGGTGGGTTATTCCTGACTGAAGGGCAGATTATCCACGCGTTACTCACCCGTGCGCCACTGTACTCATCCCCCGAAGGGAACTTTCTCGTACGACTTGCATGTGTTAGGCACGCCGCTAGCGTTAGTTCTGAGCCAGGATCAAACTCTCAAGTTTAAATCCTTCCGGGATTGGTATCCCGTTTCTATCAAAGAAATACTTGGCCCGTAAGCTAGCTATCCCACTATTCAGTTTTAAAAGAACCATGTTGAAGCGAACTTTACTCTTACCGCAAAAAAAGGCCCCTGTCAAGCAGCTTTTGCACGTTTTGATAGGGAGCGGTTCCGCGGCACGCGTGACGGTTCGCTTGTCAATGTCAAAGAAGGTGGCTTTATACGCTGTCTCAACCGTTGAGTCAAGCCTATTTTTAAAAAAAACATCATGCTCAAATCGGTTACGATATTCGTATACTAGGGACGAAATGAGGGATTGTCAAGGGGATAGCCCGCAGAAAAAACACCTGATTCGAGGCCCGGTTCAAGACCGGGGCACACTGTCGACCGTGTCAATTCGGTCTCCTTTTCCGGGTTTGCCGGTGCGTCCATATTCAACGATGCCCGCTTACGGCACGTCAGTTGTATGATGCAGGCCCGCCGGAGGCGGGCCGGGGCGCTTTGTACGAGATCGACGAAGGTGGGAAAAAAGAAATATCTGTGGTATCGTCCGCCCTCTTATCATCTTTTGAGGAGCGTGCCATGAACGATACATCCCCCAGGGATTACACACTTCTTGACAGGCCGGAGATTCTCTCCGTTCTCTTTCATCCCCGCCCCGAGATCAGGTACGGATTATCCGGACAGTCCGGGAAAGACCTGCTGATTCCCGTTGAAGACAGGGTATCGGTAGCCGCCCGCTTCCATCACCTGGATGTTGACGGGCCGACCATCCTGTTTTTTCACGGAAACGGGGAAATCGTGGCGGATTATGACGATATTGGGCCTCTCTTCGGTTCGACGGGCGTGAATTTCTGCGCCGTTGATTACCGGGGATACGGTCTTTCGACGGGACACCCCACGGTGTCTGCCATGATGAGCGACGCTCACGTGGTGTTGGATTACATGACGGCATGGCTCGAGGTGCAGGGGTACCGGGGGCCGCTGGTGGTCATGGGGCGGTCGCTGGGCAGCGCGCCGGCCATAGAACTGGCATCGAGCCGTACCGGCAAACTGGCGGGACTCATCGTCGAGAGCGGTTTTGCCCGCACCATGCCCCTTCTGCGGCTTATCGGCGCCGATCCCCAGGGACTGGGGCTGTCCGAGGACAATGGTTGCGGTAACCTGGACAAGATCGGCTCCGCGGATCTTCCCACGCTGATCATCCACGCCCGGAATGACTTCATCATCCCCGTCAGTGATGGAGAAGCCCTTCTCGAGGCGTCCGCGGCCCGGAACAAACGTCTCGTCGTGATTCCCGGTGCCGACCACAACTCGATCTTCATGGTCGGTTTCGCCCTCTACATGGGGGCCCTGCGGACCTTCATAGAGTCTATCAAAGGCAGACCATGACGATTTCCTCATCCCGCCGTCCTGAACGGCGCGGCTCTTCGGGGGCGGACTGGGTCCCGCGGGCCGGTCAGAACAGGTTCAGCAGTTCCAGGTCGGGCCCTCCCTCTTCCCGAGCCCTCTTCAGGGCATCTTCAGATCCCATGACGGTTACCTGTCCCTTCAGGGCAACCTCCGACACTATGTCCGCGAAGGCCCTGAAGTCATCTGCCGTGGTGGAGAGAACCTGATCGCGGACGACCTGGCGATCTTCGTCGGTGATGCCCGCCAGGTACCTGACCATGGAGACGTACCCTTTCGTGTCGGGGAACTGGTAGCTGTCCATGTCGCCAATGGCGCCGATCACGGCTTTGGTGACCTCTTCACGGGACAGCGGCTGATTCTTCAGAAACAGGGCGGCATCGTCAAAGACGCTGATCGTGCGAAGCAGGTTGGGGTCTCGATAGGACAGAAAGGCGAGCACACCGGAAAGACGGTCAAAGGAGCAGAAAGCGCCATAGGCCCCACCCTGGACCCTGACGCGGTCCCAGAGCCAGGAATTCCGGAGATACCGTGTTATCACTCCGGCTGACCCGTGGAAGCGGTAGCCCAGACGGTAGAGATCGGCACCCTTGCCCACGTAGTTTACCTGTGAAGGAACGACGAGGCCTTCCTCCGGGAAGGGCTTGCGACGGCGCCATCGACTTCGCGGTCCGTCACCATCGGGCATGCCGTCGATGAACCGGTGGAGGAGAGACTCGATCTGCTTCCACCCCGTCTCATCGACGGTCACGTTCAACAGAACGTTCCCCCGCCGGATCATCAGTTCCCTGATATCCCGGAGAGCAGCCAGTACCGACGGCCAGTTCCGTTCTACTGCCCGGGACAGCGCGCGGACGAAAAAGAGGTAACTCACACCTCCCATGTCTTCTGACAGGCGGTCGGCTTCGTTGAAACGGGACCGCAGGCGAAGCCCCACTACCTGGTGTCCGCCCGGGATGAGACGCTGCTCGAGACGGGCCTTTTCCTCGAGAACCATCTGGCGGAACCGTTCACGGTTGTCAAGACGTACCGTGGTCAGGACTTCTTTCATGATCGACAGGAGGTCTTCCGCCTGGGCCGGCGTTCCCTTGCCCCGAAGAATGAACCGGGCCAGGGGGACAGGTGATCCCCGTACCATGGACAGGAGCAGGGACGTGTTGATTCCCCCCGTCGTGCGGCCGATCCGCTGGAGGACTTTCACGTAATCTTCCCTGAGCGTTCCCATTTCGAGCAGGGCCCGGCTGAGAAGGGGCACATAGGGGATATATTTCCGAGGAATCCCCTGAAGGTCGAATACGGCATCGATATAGACGATGCCGCTCGTAAAGAGATCGTGAAACAGTATGGGGCTGGCGCGATGCTCCAGGGGAGTCAGGGGAATCGTCCGGTTTTGTTTCTCCAGGTCTTCCAGGGCCAGTGTCGGTATGGTCCGGAGCGCTTCCGGAGAATCCGGCTTCTCCTGAAGTTCCCGGAGCTCTGTTGTATCGCGTACTGTTTCCTCTATCTGGCGGGGGGTCATGGCCTGTTTCCGGGCCGCCAGTGCTTCCAGTTCACGTTGCTCCCGACGGCGGGCCAAGGTCGGGTCGGGCTTCAGGATTACCGTTGTCCGGTGAGGGTTGTCAAGCAGGGATGAACGGATGAGGGATTCGAAAAAACGGTTGTTCTCCCGTATGTGTTCTTTCAGGCGCGCCAGTGGCTCTTCGAAGGCGAGCGGTGCCAGGGGATCGCTTCCGTAAAGCCAGGGGGGAAGCGCCCGCAGCATGAGGACCAGCCCTCGCGGGTAGCTTCCGGTGTTGTTTTCCCGGAGCCGGAATTCCAGGGTGTTCATGGCCGCTTCGACCGCCTCTGGATCAAGACCCCCGTCGGAGAGTCGGGACAGCGTTGTCAGAACAAGGGATTCCACCGCCCCGGCCGCTCCCTCGGTATCCAGCGCTACGCCCTTCAGCCCCACGGAAAAAGACATCTGCCGCAGTTGATCTTCGAGCCCGCCGCCCACGATATCCTCTCCGAGGCTTGATTCGATAAGGGCCTTCCTGAGTGGAGAGCCGGGCATTCCCAGCAGAACCGCGGCGAGTACGTTGAGCGCGATGTTTCCGTCAAGGTCCGTTGTTTCATCAAGCAGCCAGTTGACGCAGACCATTCCCCTGGTGGAATCGTCGCTTCCGGAGGCGAAGAAGGCCGTTACGCTCCGGGGTTCACTGAATTTCGTCTGAAGCGAGACGGTGGAGTCCACCGCGAGAAAGTCGAACTCTCTGAGGTATTCATCGATTATCCGCAGGCGTTCTTCGGGGTCGTCGTCTCCTGAAAAGAATATGAAGGCGTTTGACGGATGGTAATAGCGCCTGTGAAAATCACGGAACCGTTCGTAGCTCAGTGAGGGAATCACGTCGGGATCGCCGCCCGAATCAAAGCCGTAGGGAGTATCGGGAAACAACGAATGCTGGATGGTTTCACCCAGTATGGAATCGGGTGATGAATACACGCCTTTCATCTCGCTGAACACCACTCCCTGGTAGCGAAGAGGGTCAGCGGAGTCGGTGAGGGCGTAATGCCATCCCTCCTGTCGGAAAACGGCCGGCGTGATGCGGGGATGAAAAACGGCGTCCAGATAGACGTCGATGAGGTTGTAAAAATCCTGGAGGTTCTGACTTGCCACCGGATAGCAGGTCCTGTCGGGATAGGTGAAGGCGTTGAGAAACGTCTGAAGGGATCCCTTCAGAATTTCTACGAAAGGTTCCTTGATCGGATATTTCCGCGATCCGCAGAGGACCGAGTGCTCCAGGATATGCGCGACTCCCGTGGAGTCCTCAGGGGGAGTCCTGAAGGTGATGCCGAATACCTTGTTTTCGTCATCGTTGATCAGGGAAAGTAGCCGGGCCCCCGTTTTTTCATGCCTGTACAGCCGGGCCAGCGTCTTGAGCTCCTCCACGGGCCGTTCAAGGATGAGCTTGAAACCGTTTGTTTTCATTGTATTCTCCTTCTGTCAACGTCATTTCCACAGGTGACGAAATCGCAAAAAGCCGCCGGAACCGCAGCGTGCGGCGGCTTCGTGAAAGTCCGTGGACGCGGCAGGCGCATCCTGAAGAATGGACGTACTTCAGGGTACGACGCAGTGGCGGAAGATGCAACGCAGCGTTCGGACCTTTTACGAACTCGTCATACTTGATTCCGGCAACCCTTTCAATAGTTTCCGTCTATCCTGCCCTGTCTGTGTCACGTATTCCTTCTTGACACCATTCAAGCCGAGCCGCTATCATAGATAGACACCTTCCTCGAGGAGCCGGTGATGATCGATACCAGATATCGGGAAGCCCGTAAGATGGCCCTCGACATTGCCTCGAGCTTTGGCGACCCTCTTTTTTACCGCGAGCAGGAGGCGGCCTGTTCCCGCTCTTGCAGACACTTCGAAGAAAACGACACAGTGGGCTCCTGCCTGCGGCTCCTGGAGGGCAGGGAGACGTTTGGAGGGCATGGGGTGGTCCATGCAAAAAAGGTGGCCATTGACGCGGGGGCGATCATTATTGTAGAGGGGCAGAATAGACTCCCCGAGCCCGAACTGACCCGTCTCGTTTTTCTCGCGCACCTGGCAGGACTCCTTCATGATATCGCGCGGTCACAGAAAAACCACGCCCACAGGGGAGCCCTGGAGGCGCGAAATGTTCTTGCCGGCCTCGATCTTCCGGAGCATGAAATCCTCATCGTCACCGAAGCCATCAGAAATCACGAGGCTTTCAGGCCCTGCCGGTCTCTGGCGAATCCCGCGGCGCAGCTCCTATCGGATGCTCTGTACGATGCCGACAAGTTCCGGTGGGGTCCCGACAATTTCACCGAAATGCTGTGGGACATGTTGTCCCTTCGTCCCCTTTCCCTGCCGCGGGTGATGGAGCGCTTTCTGCCGGGGCTGGAAGGTGTCGAGAAGATCCGGGACACTTTCCGGTCCGCGACGGGTAAGACCTACGGCCCTGATTTTATCGACCGCGGCGTCGGAATCGGACGACGGCTGTACAAAGAACTGGCCCACATCCGGGATTGACGGCCTCGTACGGGCGTACCTCACAGTACGCTACGCCTCATTCTTCAGGGTGTGCGCGCCGTGCCTCAGGGAGCTTTTACAAAGCCGTCCTCTATCGGATGTTCTTCGACTTCGTACAAGTTCATCAGGATTGGCCATAGACAGAGTGGACTTCCTTCGCGCGTCCCGCGGAGACCCGTTACAAGAGTCCCCTGCTGATTGTCATGGACAGGTCAACCCAGCACTCCAGCCGTCCGGAATGAAGGGCCCTTTCAAGTTGCTTCAGAACCAGGCGGTCTGTGGGGAAGGCGAGGTTGTCCGGGATCGAATCCAGTGAAAAAAAAGCGGCCTCGCTTGCGTCGGAACCGGCTTTCAGCTCACCTCCCACAAGTTCCCCCCAGAACCAGATACCCGTGGTCTGACGGTCCCGGTCATGAAAATTTGAATGAGCGGCGAAAACCGGACCGGCCTTGACGATGAGCCCCGTTTCTTCGAGCACTTCCCGTTCAGCCGCGGCGCGTACGTCCTCATCCCATTCAAGGTGGCCGCAGGGTATACACCACATGCCGTCGTAAGAACCGACGCGTCGTACCAGCAGGATCTTCCCGTCCCTGACGACAACGACAGCCACGCCGACGGTGGGATTACGGTAAAACACCCGGCCGCACCGGGTGCAGGAGCGTCTGTTCCGATCCCGCCGCCCGCGCGCCTCGAGGTTTCCCCCGCATGAGGGGCAGTAATGAAAAAGCATCGATCGTCCTTCCTCTTGTGATGACAGGGCCTTTGAAAAACTGTCGATTGCGTCATGCCGGCCAGGGGGGGACATCGTGCGAAGTGACGGTAGTAAGGAACAATTTCCAGTCCCGATGTTTCCCGGAATGACACGATTCAAAAATCTGATGATGCCTGTAAAATATGCGTAATGTACGTGAAAATCCAGTTTTCTGCAAAAAATATTGAAAGTGAAATGTTCCGGTGGTACTTCCGGTGTGTGATGGCGAAAGAAGCGGTGCCGGACCATGGGAGCGAGACCACGGAAATAAAAAGCCGGTAGGACAGGTTAACACAGGAGGCCATCGAGCGGTACCGACAGGGAGATCACGAACGGGCGCTGGAGCCGGCTGACGACGCGTCGGCCTGTGCCGAAGACACCTTCGGCCCCGACCATGCCCCGGCAGCCGGGTTGTTGAGAAACCTGGCGGAGATCAGTGTAAAAACGGAACAGCACGGAGAGCCGATGAATATACTGTCCGGGCCGAGAGAATCGAAGGCGGTTAAAGAGCGGGAGGTCATTTTCCTTGACCGGCGGAAACCTTTGACCTATAAGCCTGACGCCCCCGTCTATTCTTTGATAATCTATTCCGGCACTGTTGCCGGCCACAGGAGGAACAAGCAATGAGAATCATATTACTGGGCGCGCCGGGAGCCGGCAAGGGGACCGTGGCGAAGCTGCTGGCGGACTATGACGGTTCTGTTCAGATTTCCACGGGAGATATTCTCCGGGCCGCCGTAAAAGCGGGAAGCGACCTTGGGAAGGAAGCCCGGGGTTACATGGAGCGGGGCGATCTGGTTCCCGACTCTCTGATCATGAAAATCATGGAAGCGCGCCTTCAGGAGCCGGACTGTGCCGGAGGCTTTATAATGGACGGCTTTCCCCGAACGATTCCCCAGGCGGAGGCGCTGAAGGAACTCCTGGAAAAGCTGTCGATCTCCCTCGACTTCGTTGCGAACCTTGAAGTTCCCCGGGATGTTGTCCTTGACCGCCTTACGACCCGCAGAACCTGTTCCAACCCCTCCTGCCAGGAGATCTACAATGTCAGGAGCAATCCCCCCGCCGAGGACGGCACCTGCAAAATATGCGGCAGCCCCGTGATTCAGAGAGACGACGAAACAGAAGAGGCGATTCTGAACCGGCTGGAAATCTATACGGCCAAGACGGCGCCCCTGATCGGTTTTTACGAGAAGGAAGGACTGCTCAGGAACTTCCGTTCTCTCAAGAGCGTGGACACGGTGGAAGATATCAAGAAAAGCCTGAGGGCATAGAATCGTCGCGTCGCCTATGATCGATTACAGGGAGGAACTCAACAGCGAGCAATACCGCGTGGTGACCGCCGATGCAGGACCGCTGCTTGTCATTGCCGGTGCCGGAAGCGGAAAGACCCGCGCGCTCACCTATCGAACGGCCTGGCTCATCGAGCAGGGTGTACGTCCCGACAGGATCCTGCTGGTCACCTTCACCAACAAGGCCGCCCGGTCAATGCTGACCCGGGTTGAGAGCCTGGTGGGGGACCGGGCCGGGATGGTCTGGGGCGGAACCTTCCATCACATCGGAAACCGGATTCTTCGACGGCATGCCCGTCGCGTCGGTTATGACGGCAATTATTCCATTCTCGACCGGGAGGACGCCCGGCAGTTGGTGGCCTCCGCCGTGGTTGAATCAGGTATTCCGTCCAGAGGTAAGCGCTTCCCCACGGCGGCGGTCCTGATGGACATGATTTCCCTGGCCGCCAACACGGACACATCTCTGGAAACCATCGTCCGGAAACGATATCCCGGAGCCTTCACATTCATGACCGACATCCTGAAGGTCGCCTTTCGATACCGTATCCGCAAGCAGGAGCTGAACGTCATGGATTTCGACGATCTCCTGCTCAAGTGGCGGGACCTCCTGGTGGAACATGAGGATGTCCACGCGGAATATGCCCGCACATTCGAACATATCCTCGTGGACGAATACCAGGACACGAATCGCATTCAGGCCGATATCCTGAACCTGACGGCCTCCCACCACGGGAACATCATGGTGGTGGGCGATGATTCACAGAGCATCTACTCATTTCGAGGCGCCGACTGTACGAACATAATGACCTTTCCTGAAATGTGGAAGAAGGCACGGGTCTTCAAACTCGAGACCAATTACCGGAGTACGCCCCCGATACTGAAGCTGGCGAACCTCTCCATCGTGAATAACCGGGAGCAGTATCAAAAAAAGCTGCGGGCAGTCAGAAAGGGGGGCGCGCGGCCTGTCTACGCGCCTCTTTCCGATGGAATGCACCAGGCCGATTTCGTGGCCCAGCGCATTCTGGAGATGGCCGATGAGGGAATTCCCCTGGATGAAATGGCCGTTCTCTATCGGGCGCATTTCCACTCCATGGAGCTGCAGATGGAGCTGGTGCGCAGGGACATTCCCTTCGTTGTCAGGTCGGGCATACGTTTTTTCGAACAGGCTCATGTCAAGGATGTAACGGCGTTCATGCGGATCGCCGTGAATCCCTTCGACGAACCGGCCTGGAAACGGCTCCTCGTCCTCTATGGGGGCATCGGAAAAGTCAGGGCCGACGCGATCTGGAGGCTGATTGCCGACAGCGACGATCCCCGGCGTCGTATTTTTTCCGATGATCTGGAGGCCGGCCTGTCAAAAGCCGTCGAGCCGGGACTGATGGAGTTCAGAACCATCCTGGATGACGTCTTCAAAACCGCCGGGTTCGATGATCCCCGACGGGTGATCGACCGTGTCCTGGCAGGGGGATATAGGAGATTTCTCAGGGAACGCTACGACAATTACCAGTCCCGGGAAGAGGACCTGAAACAACTTGCCGCTTTTTCACGACAGTTCGAGTCCCTGGAAGCCTTTTTGAGCGAACTCGCTCTCATGACCGGCCTCAACGAAGATGACGACGCGTCGCGTCGGCGGGAACAGGCGGAGCAGAAGGTGATCCTCAGTACCATCCACCAGGCCAAGGGCCTGGAATGGTCTGTTGTCTTCATGATCCGCTGTTCCGAGGGAGCCATGCCCCTGGAGCGGGCACTCAAGGAACCGGGCGGTGTGGACGAGGAAAGACGCCTCTTTTACGTGGCCGCCACCCGGGCCAAGGACCAGCTGTATCTCTGCCACACCCTTGTCGATTCAGGAAGGGGTGGCTGGGGCCGCCGCTTGAGCCCCTCGAGGTTCATCAACGAACTGGCACCCGCGAGACTTCCCGCGAAAGAACGACCCTTCGAACAATGGATTGTCGAGTAGGTTACCGGCCTACAGGACCCTAAGAGACAGTTCCATGAGCTGTTCAAGCGTCGCCGGTGACGGGGCGTCGGTGAGAAGGCACGTGGCTCTCTGCGTCTTGGGGAAAGCGATGACATCCCGTATGGATTCGGCGCCGGCCATGAGCATGATAATCCTGTCGAGGCCGAAGGCGATTCCTCCGTGTGGAGGGGTGCCGTATTCCAGGGCATCGATGAGGAACCCGAACTTGGTCCGCGTCTCTTCGTCGCTCAGTTGAAGGGCTTTGAATACCAGGGCCTGCACGTCACTCTTGTGAATTCGAATGCTTCCACCGCCTATTTCGGAGCCGTTGAGTACCAGGTCATAGGCGCGGGCGCGAACCCGTGCGGGGTCTTCAAGGAGCAGCGGCGTGTCGTCGGGGACGGGAGCCGTGAAGGGGTGATGGGTGGCCATGAACCGTTTCTCCGTGTCGCTGTACTCGAACATGGGGAACTCCGTTATCCAGGTGAAGGAAAAGCTGTCCGGCTCTATGAGACCGAGTTTCCGAGCCAGGTGGAGCCGCAGGTTGCCCAGGGCGTCGTTTGCCACACCTGCCGTGTCGGCCACGAAGAAGAGCAGGTCTCCCGGTGAGGCCTCCATCCGTTCATTGACGGCCGTTACTTCCCCGGGAGTCAGAAACTTGAAGATCGGAGAGGTCCAGTCGTTTTCATTCACCCGGGCCCAGGCAAGACCCCGGGCCCCGAAGTCACTCACGTAACCGGGAAGTTCATCCAGGTCCTTTCGGGAAAGGCGCCTGCCTTCCGCGAGACGCAGTGCCTTTATAACGCCTCCCCGGGCCGCCATGTCCGAGAAGACTTTGAATCCGCAGTGTTCAACCAGATCCGTTATAGTATGAAGCTCCAGGCCGAACCGGGTGTCCGGGTTGTCCCGGCCGTATCGATCCATGGCGTCGCTCCAGGTGAGACGTGGAAAGGGTGTGACCACGTCCAGACCGATACCGGCTTTGAACATGTGGGACATGAGGCCTTCCGTGACATTCATGATATCGTCTTCGGATATGAAGGACATCTCCATATCGATCTGGGTGAATTCAGGTTGCCGGTCAGCCCGGAGATCCTCGTCCCTGAAGCATTTGACGATCTGGTAGTAGCGGTCGAAGCCGGAGACCATAAGCAGCTGTTTGAACAATTGGGGTGACTGGGGCAGGGCGTAAAAGGAGCCGGGACTGATCCTGCTGGGGACAAGGTAATCCCGGGCTCCCTCGGGTGTGCTTTTGGTGAGAAAGGGCGTTTCCACGTCGATAAATCCCCGGTCATTGAGGTATGCACGGGCCGCCGCAGTGACGGTGCTCCTCAGGAGAAGGTTCTTCTGAACCTTCTCCCGGCGCAGGTCCAGGTAGCGGTACTTGAGACGGATCGTCTCAGAAATGTCGGCATCGTCATCGAGCACAAAGGGAGGCGTTTTTGATTCGTTGAGTATTTCAAGCTCTTCAGCCATTACCTCGATAGCGCCCGTTGGAAGGTTCGGGTTTTCCATTCCCGCGAGACGATTCCGCACTACCCCCTTTACGGCCAGAACGTATTCGCTTCGTATCTTGTGGGCTTCCTCGTGGGCCTCGGGGGACACTTCGGGGTTGAAAACGACCTGGGTGATGCCGTCACGGTCACGGAGATCGATAAAAATGACGCCTCCGTGATCCCGCCGCCGGTGTGCCCAGCCCATGAGTACCACCGTTTCTCCCGCCTGTGCGGTTCTCAGTTCACCGCAGTAGTGGGTTCTCTTTTCTTTCGTCATGAACGCTGTCACTGTCGTTACCTCGCGTTTTTTCAAGATTCCAGAACACCGGTTTGTCCCGCGCCCTGTGTGATAGCCTGTTTCCACTTCCGGGACGCGCCCTCGAGGCATCAGTTGGTGTCGGTAGTGGTGTCGGCGGCGCCGCCGATCCCGGAAGCGTCATTCGCCGCGACGGCGAAGCGGCCAAGCTCCCGGGCCGTGTCGACGGGGTTTTCCAGGGACAGAATCCGCTGTGTTCCTGTCTTCATGTCACGCAATTGAGCCTGTTTCCGGACCAGTTCGTCATCGCCGATAATGAGGGTGAAACGGCACCCGAGCCTGTCTGAACGCTTCATCTGGCCTTTCAGCCCCTTGCCGGAGAAATCCATTTCCGTAGTGATTCCGGCCTTCTTAAGAGACATGGAGAGAATGAAGGCAAAATCGTCTGCTTTCCGTCCCAGGGACGCTATGAAAAGCAGAGGGGTATCATTGCCGTTCCCGGGGCCGGCGGGCATGAGAGCAAGCAGTCGCTCCACGCCGATGGCAAAGCCGATGCCCGGGATGTCGGGTCCCCCGAGTTGCTCCGTCAACCCGTCATACCGCCCACCTCCGGCAACGGCATTCTGTGCGCCCAGTGAGGAGGAGATCACTTCAAAAGCCGTTCTGCGGTAGTAATCGAGACCGCGAACCATCCGGCCGTTGACGACGTAGGGCGCCCCGAGAGTTTCGAGGTATCGCTGGAGATCGTTGAAATGAAAAGAACACTCGTCACAGAGGGAATCGAGAATCAGCGGGGCTCCGTCGATCTGGGAGCGGCATTCTTCGCTTTTGCAGTCAAAAACGCGAAGGGGATTGGTGTCGAAGCGGCGGAGGCAGTCCTCGCAGAGCCCATCCTTTCCGGCGTCCAGAAATCCCCGGATGCGGTCCCTGAAGGCAGGCCTGCAGGCGGGGCATCCCAGCGAATTGATTTCCAGGTTGAGATTCGGAATGGCCAGTTCTTCAAGGAAATGAAGGAGCATGAAAATGAGTTCCCCATCGACCCGGGGATCTTCGGATCCGAGGAATTCAACATTGACCTGGTGAAACTGGCGGTAGCGACCCCTCTGGGGACGTTCCCGCCGGAACATGGGGCCCATGGTATAGAGCTTCAGGACCGTATCGGCCTGGTAGAGATGATGTTCCAGGTACGACCGGATGACGGACGCGGTGGCTTCCGGTCGAAGGGTAAGCGAGTCGCCGCCCCGATCGGTGAAGGTGTACATTTCTTTTTCGACAATGTCGGTGGTGTCTCCGATACCGCGCCTGAAGAGGTCCGTCTTTTCGAGGATGGGCACACGGATTTCCCGAAGACCGAAATCGGTGAAAATGCGCCTTGCCGTATCTTCCAGATGCCGCCAGGCACCCGTTTCATCAGGCAGAATGTCTTTGAACCCCCGGACGGAGGTGATCAGTGGCATGCTCCGGTGCTCCCTTGGAATTACAGGCAAAATCACATAGCACAGGTTATGGCGAAAGGCAATGCAAAGAATGACGAACTTGTACAAACCCGAAAACGTCCGATAGAGAACGGCTTCGTAAAATGGTGCCGGATGAAGGTCAGTCAAGATCGGCGGCCGGTGCGCAGGGGATAAAACAGGACACGTCAACGACATCCCCATCGGTGCCCACCGTGACGGCACCGTTGAGATCGGTCCGGTAGAGAGTGGTTCCCGCTTCACGGTACCGTTCGATGACTTCGGGGCGTGGGAAACCGAAGATGTTATCACGACCGGCGCTGACCACGGCAATGTCCGCCCCCAGGGTCTCGAGAAAATCGGCCCGGCTCGAAAGGGCGCTGCCGTGGTGGGGAACCTGCATGACCGTGCTTTTCAGCCCGGCACCATCTTTAATAAGGAAGATTTCCTGTTCCCCCGTGATGTCGCCCGTGAGAAGAAAGCTGACGGCACCCCAGGTGATTTTCAGGACGAGGCTGTAACGATTGTAATCGTAGCCCGCCGGGAAGTCTATTCTTTTGCGGCTTTTCTCCCGGGGGTTGATAACGGAGATCAGGGCGCCTCCCATCAGGCGATCCGGAGAGCCGCTCCAGAGTACGCGGTGCTGAATGCCCTTTTTTTCAATGGCCCGGGAAAAGCGCCGGTAGCTCTCAGAGTCCGCTTCGTCTCCGTTGGACCAGACTTCTCGCACCCTGAATGCTTCCAGTATGTAGGGAAGTCCCCCGATGTGATCATGGTCAGGGTGGGTCAGGACCACAACGTCGATGGTCCGGATTCTTCGGTGGTGCAGATAGGGAGCGACCACGTTTTTCCCCACATCGAAGGTGGAATCGAAAAAACCGCCGCCGTCAACGAGCATGACGGTCTTGTCGGGGAACGTGACCAGAGCGGAGTCACCCTGGCCTACGTCGAGGCAGGTCATTTCCAGCCTGTTCGAAGGAATCCCTGTCCGTACCAGGTGCAGCTCATGGCCAAGGCCGATAGCGGCTATGGTGATCATGGCCGCCATCGTCGGCAGGGACTGTCTCCCCGCGGACCTCCACGACGGGCCGGCCCGAACGGCGTCGAACAGTTTCAGGACCAGAAGAAGGACAGCGTAAAAGCAGACGACGGCGGGGATGCCCGGTGACGGGAGGTCCATGCTCGACCAGGGAAGCCCTTCGAGGAACCGGATGATCCACAGGAGGGGCGTAAGAAACAGGGAGGCTGCTTTGAACAGGGCCACAGAAAGCCACGGCAGGAACGGCGCCAGGAAAGCCGCCGCTATTCCGGGAGGAAGGACGGCAAAGCCGACCAGAGGGACCACCAAGGCGTTGGAGAGGAGTGTTACCAGGGACAGCCTGTTGAAATAAAGAACGATGAGAGGCGCTGTCCCGATGGTGGACGTAGTGGTGACGACAAGAGAGACAACGACGGCTTTCAGGAATCTTCGGTTGTCAAGCCTCCTGAAAGCGGGGAGGGCGCGAGGCATGACCAGAAGGATAGCCGCCACGGCGGCAAAGGAAAGCTGGAATGAAACATCAAAAAGGGCGGCCGGGGACAGGGTGAGGACGGCCAGGGCCGTCAGGGAGAGCGTGTTCAGGGGTGTCGCCGTTCGGGAGAACAGGAGTGAAACGGCGAGAAGACTTATCATGAGCGTTGCCCGGACGGTGGAGATGCTGAAGCCCGCTATGAAGGCGTAGTTTAGGACGAAGAGGAGAGAACCGCAGGCGCAGACTTTCAGAAGGTTGGCTTTCAGCAGGAGCGGGCTCCAGGAGGTCATGATGAGCCTGATGAGAACAAAGGCGAAGAAGGCCGCCATACCTATATGGAGTCCTGAAATGGCGAGGATATGGGCCACCCCGGTCCTGTTGAACCCCTCCCGCAGGGCCGGGGGTATTCGTTCCTTTTCACCCAGGATGAGCGCTCCCAGAAGTTCCCTTGCCGGGGGACCGGTCGCCCGGGCAATGAGGGTTCTCACGTCCCCCCTGATGTGTTCGATAGCCGCTTTCACCGGGTTTCCGCCGCCGCGTCTCAAAAGGACGATATCGGTGGCCCGGCTTACCGAGGCGACGATGGACATCCCTCTCAGGCTGAGATACCGCTGGTAATCGAATCCTCCGGGATTTCTGAAATTTTCCGGTTTTTTCAGACGAGCCGTAAACCGCAGGTAGTCACCGTAGGCAAAATCCTCCGGACTGTTTCGAACTGTCAAGAGGACGGTTCCCCGCTGGGGATGCCTGCCGTCTTCATCGACGCGGGCCGTCACCGAAAGGATGACCCTCGTCTTTCCGTCCATGACGTGCGGGGGGGCGGCGATGTACCCCTCCAGCGTGCTTTTCTTGTTCCCCCCTTGTTCCGTCAGGAGGAGCAGGGTCTTCGTGTCCGGTTTTTCCTCGGGATTCCTTATGCCCTGGCCGGCCAGAAACCCCGTGAAAAACCAGGCGAAGACGAGGCAAACCAGAATGATCCGATGGTTCCCTCTGCGCAGGGCGGCCAGGATGGCGACACAGGCGGCGAGTACCTGGACAAGCCCGAGG
This sequence comes from Syntrophales bacterium, assembly GCA_023228425.1. Classification (NCBI taxonomy): domain Bacteria; kingdom Pseudomonadati; phylum Thermodesulfobacteriota; class Syntrophia; order Syntrophales; species Syntrophales bacterium. The sequence goes on along the minus strand of JALOBE010000003.1, from coordinate 103,924 downwards.
GTTTCCGGCAGGGGCAGACGGGAGCCCAGCGCAATGCCTGCCATAAACGGCACGCAGAGTGCCGCGAGGGGTATTTTCATGAGAGAGGCCCCTGTAGGGTGATGAGATCACATATCCCTCGTGACATGGCGGACGCCGGTGGTACGAGAGATCTTTTTAGTTCCGCCATGTCGAGGAGCGTTTCAGATCAAATCATGTCGAAGAGCGTTTTAAGCTCCGTCATGTCGAGATGCGTTTTAAGCTCCGTCATGTCGAAGAGCGCTTTAAGTCCCGTCATTTCGAGGAGCGTTTTAAGCTCCGTCATTTCGAGGAGCGAAGCGACGAGAAATCTTTCTTTAGGAGTGGGATCTCGCAAGATTTCTCCCTGCGGTCGAAATGACAGAGCGTGAGCGGATGAACGGGCAGATCCGGGTGGCCGAAATGACAGGCGTGAGCGGTCTAGATGAAAAAATGACGGGTATGCAAGGGTCTCGACTCAAGAAATCAGAGAGGGAATCGGAAGAAATAACTATCGTTTCTTTGTAGTGGTTTGGGAGGGCATTGTCAAACAGAAAACTTCACGATCTGGACAATCGGCGGATGAAAGTGTACAATCGCCGTCCTGCGAAAGCGAAGACGGACAGGCGGGAGAAAGGATCCATGATGACAGCGGCGGTACCCATGGTCGATCCTGTCGGGGAGGCGCGGTTTCGGAGGCTTATTTTCGTCCGGCTTTTCATTGTTTCCTTTCTTCTTGGAATCGCCGCCCTCATCCAGACCGGCGGTGATCTGGACATTCCGGGCCGTTCTCTCTATCTGGTTTTCGCCATTATCGGGACTATCTACGTTCTGTCCGTTTTTTACATGATCCTTGCCCGCTACTGGGACCGCCCTCTTTTTAACCTTTCGCTGCAGGCCATCATCGACGTGATCCTCATAACGGCCCTGGTCTATGTGACCGGGGCCGTGGAGAGCATCTATTCCATTCTGTATCCGCTTGTTATTATCTACGGCGCGCTGTGCATGGGCAGACGAGGCGCCATCATGATAGCCTCTTTGAGCGCCATCTGCTACGGCGGTCTTCTGGACCTGGAATATTTCGGTTACATCAATCCCGCCCCGGGAAATCCCTATCCCTCTTCCAGTGCGGGGTACGTGTTTTCACGCCTATTCATCCATATCGTTTCATTCTACATTACTGCCCTGCTGGCTTCCTATCTGGTAGAGCGGGAACGGCAGACAAAGTTCCTCCTCACCGAACAGGAGGATTCCTTCAAGAGGCTCGATCTGCTCCACAAAAGCATCATCGAATCCGTCAACGTTGGAATCATCACGGTGGACCAGAGCGGGATGGTCAGATCCTTCAACCGTGCCGCCGAGGAAATAACGGGCCAGCGGCGGTATCAGGCAGTGGGGAGAGACCTTGATGGTGTCATGCCCGGAATCTCATCAATCATGGCGGGTCGCAACGAGAGAAGAACGGTCGTGGAAGCAACGGTTGCCGCCGCGGACGGCCGTGACATGGTCCTGGGCTGCTCCCTTTCACCTCTTATCGACTCTTCCCTGACCCCCATGGGAAACATCATTATTTTCCAGGATCTGACGTTTCTGAAGGCCATGGAACGGGAAGTGGAAAGAAGTAAAAAAATGGCATTTCTCGGTGAGATGTCGGCGGTACTGGCCCATGAACTGCGGAACCCGCTGGCGTCGATCAGCGGTTCGATTCAGCTTCTCAGGCGTGATCTGCCCCTCGGCAAGGGAGACAGGAAACTGATGGACATCATCGAGCGGGGGCAAAACCAGCTCGAAACGCTGGTCCGGGATTTTCTTTTTCTGGCTCCGTCAAAAGGGGCTGTGCGGGTCGACGCCATCGACGCCATCGACGTTGTCGATATGATTAACGAGGTGCTGGAGTCGGTCCGGTTGAGTGAGGATTGGAACGGCGATGTTTGTGTAACGAGGCGGTTCAAATACCGGCGGCTGATTCGCGGGAACAGGAAAGAAGTGCGCCAGGCCATCCAAAATGTCATGACAAACGCCATGCAGGCCATGAATGAAGGCGGTGATCTCACGATAGAAACGCGTCCCGGTAAGGACGGGGACTGTGTTGAAATCGAAATTCGTGATACGGGATGCGGTATCGATCCGGGGAACATGGTGTATGTGCGAGACCCCTTTTTTACGACCAGGGAGGGAGGAACAGGGCTGGGGCTTGTCATTGTTGAAAAGGTCATGGAAAGCCACGGCGGCTATTGCCGTATCGACAGCAATGCCGGTGAAGGGACCCGCGTGGTGATGGGATTCCCCGCGGCGGAAGAGGTGCCGGAAGAGGAGAAAACTGATGGCGAACATCCTGGTAGTTGACGATGATCAGGGAATGCGGGATTTGCTGGAAATTATGCTTGCCCGGGAGGGACACACAGTGGCTACGGCGCCCGGGGGGAGGGAAGCCCTTCACATCTTTGAAAAGAAGCCCTTTGACCTGGTTATAACCGATCTGCGGATGCCCCGCGTTGACGGCATCGGGCTGCTCCGTTCCATCAAGGAACTGTCCCCCGAAACGGTGGTAGTACTCGTTACTGCCTATGCATCGGGGGAAACCGCCCTGGCCGCGATGAAAGAGGGGGCCTACGATTACCTGGAGAAAAACTTCAACATTGACCGTCTTACGAGCCTGGTGAATGATGCTCTTGAAAAGAAAGGCTCCCTCCAGGAGGAGGCTCGGTTCATGAAAACCCTTGAGCAGTCTCCCGGTTTCAGCGGCATGGTAGGGAAAAGCAAGGGAATGCTGAAACTGTATTCCATGGTCAGAAAGGTGGCCGATACGGGCGCCAATGTCCTCATACTCGGTGAAAGTGGAACGGGCAAAGAACTGGTGGCCCGGTCCATCCACGAGAACAGCCCGCGCAAGACCTGTTCCTTTGTCGTCATCAACTGCGGGGGCATTCCGGAGACGCTGCTGGAAAGCGAACTTTTCGGCTACATGAAGGGTTCCTTCAGCGGCGCCTACGGCGACAAGCCGGGTCTCTTCGAACACGCCCAGGGCGGTACGATTTTTCTGGATGAAATCGGCGAGCTTTCACCGTTCCTTCAGGTGAAACTTCTTCGGGTTGTCCAGGAGAAAACCTTCAGGAGAATAGGCGGGGCCGATGACATCACCGTGGATGCCCGTATTATTTCGGCAACCAACCAGGACTTGGAAGCGAAGGTGGCGGCTAAAGAATTCAGGGAGGACCTTTACTATCGTCTTAACGTGATCCCCCTGAGAATCCCGCCTCTTCGGGAGCGCCGTGAAGATATCCCCCTTCTGGTGAACTATTTTATCGAAAAATACGCCGGGGAACTGGGAAGAAGCGTTCAAAAAATATCGGATTACGCCCTGGAACTTCTGTTGACGTATCCCTTCCCGGGGAATGTGAGAGAGCTGGAAAACATTATCGAGCGCAGCGTGGCCATGGAGCGCTCAGCCATCATCCTCCCGGAGAGCCTGCTTCTTTCAGGGACCGGCCTGCCTGATTCCGCGGGTGATGCCCCCGAATCAATCCCCGCCGAGGGGGTCGACCTGAACCAACTCCTGGAACGGTACGAAGCCCGCCTGATTGAGGAGGCCCTGAAAAAAGCCGACGGGTCAAAAAGCAAAGCGGCCCGGCTCCTGAAGATTACCCCCGATTCCCTCCGCTACCGCATAGAAAACAAGGGGGGACGTACTTAACTTATTAACTTGACGGAACACGAACCCATCACTAGTATCAGGTCATGCCACGAAAACCTCGCATAGATGCCCCTGGGACGCTTCATCACGTTATTGCCCGGGGGATTGCCCGGGAAGAGATTTTTAGAAGCGATCGCGACAGGGCCTCATTTCTTGATCGCCTGGAAGCTGTCCTTGAGGAGACCGAAACAGCCTGCTACGCCTGGGCGCTGATTCCCAACCATTTTCACCTTTTACTTCGAACGGGTACCGTTCCGCTTTCCACGGCAATGCGCAGCCTGATGACAGGTCACGCGGTGAGTTTCAACCGAAGGCACGGGCGCTGCGGTCACCTCTTCCAGAACCGCTATCGATCTATCATATGCCAGGAGGATGCTTACTTTTTCCAACTGGTGCGCTATATCCACCTCAATCCCCTGCGAGCGGGCATAGTAGACGACATGGACGGGCTGAGTCGATACCCTTTTTCCGGTCACTCCGTTCTTATGGGCACCCACACCAAATCCTGGCAGGAGAGTGAAGAGGTGCTGGCACATTTTGGCGAAACACTCCCATCGGCCCGAAGAAACTATCGCGACTTTGTCCTCCAGGGGATAGATCAGGGAAGACGATCCGACCTGACCGGTGGAGGACTCCTTCGCAGTGCAGGCGGATGGACGCCGGTACGTGAATCGGGGAATGCGGGAAGGGGCTTCAAAACCGATGAACGGATTCTGGGTGACAGCGATTTTGTTGCCCGTGTTCTCGCGACCGCCCAAGAAACCTTTGACCGACGTCACTCAATAAAGAGTCGTGGAATTTCCCTGGACGTCATTGTTACCCGGGTGGCGGAGCTGCTTGATATGGCCATTGAGGATGTGGTGCGCAGGGGAAGGTTTAAAGATACGGTATCGGCGCGCAGCCTGGTGTGCTACCTTGCTGTACGCGAATTGGGGATGACGATGACATCCTTGGCGGAATACTTTGCTATTTCGACCGTCGCGATAAGCAAATCCGTCAGGCGAGGTGGAGAGATCATAAAAGAACGCGGCATCGACACCGGCAAGTTAATAAGTTAAGTACGTCCCCATTGGGTTATGCATGACCATATTGACAGATTCATCAGCTACTTGGCTGTCGAGCGGGGTCTTGCCCTGAACACGCTCGAGGCCTACAGCCGTGACTTGAACCGTTTCGCGGGGTTTTTCCAGGAGCGGGGTGTCGCACGGATCGAGGATATCGATTCCACCGCCGTGGTCGATTTCCTCGAGCAGTTGCGCGAGGAGGGTTTGGGTACGAATTCCATCAACCGGGCCCTAGCCGCTCTTCGGGGCTTGAACCGCTTTCTGCTCGACCGCGGTATCATTGCGGTCAATCCGGTTGCCCATGTGGAACTGGGCAAGATATGGATACGTCTTCCTGATACACTTACAAAATTTGAAATGGCGTCGCTCCTGGAAGCACCGGGAAACAGAACCCCCCTGGCTGTGCGGGACAGTGCCATGATGGAGCTCCTGTACGCCACGGGCGTACGGGTGTCGGAACTGGTGGGACTCTCGCTGAACAGCTTTCACTGGCACGTAGGTTACGTGCAGGTGACGGGAAAGGGAGGAAAAGAACGTATCGTTCCCCTGGGAAGCACCGCTGCAGCCCAGGTCAGACGTTACCTGGACGATGTACGGCCCGGTCTCCTCAAGGGGAGCGCCGAGAAGACGCTTTTCCTGAACAGGTCGGGCAAAGGCCTGAGCCGCCAGGGTTTCTGGAAGATTGTAAAAAAGTACGCCCGAAAGGCAGGACTCGAGAAAAAGGTGTATCCCCACACCTTCCGCCATTCCTTCGCCACCCATCTCCTGGAGGGAGGTGCCGACCTGCGGTCCGTGCAGATCATGCTGGGCCATGCCGACATCGCTACGACCCAGATATATACTCATGTGACAAGGGAATATCTGAAAGAGACGCACCGGAAGTATCATCCTCGGGGATAACAAAACAGCATCCCGATCTCGGTCCGTGCCGTCACAAGGCCGGATCCGGATTGAAGGCCGATACAAATCTCGGTTCGACAAGTGTTCAGTGACATGGTAATATTTTATACGTATGATCATCCAGGGGTGATGAACTCGTGAACAGTCGAAAACGCCCGATGGAGGGCGGCTCTGAAAAAGGTCCTTGAGGCACGGCGGGCGCATTCCGGGGATGGGGCGTACTTCGGAGTGTGTCGCGGTGACAAAAGAGGGGGCGCAATGAAGCATCCGGCACCTTTTTACGAAGCCGTCAAAGGTACGTGATATGGACTATTACTATCGCCGTAACGAAAGAATAAAAGCCCGGCAAAGCCGGAAGCCCGTGAAGAGACGCTCACGGTGGCTTCTCGCGTCGGTGATTATCCTCATCACAGTGGTGGGAGCCGGTCTCTTCCTCTTCCTGACACGGTCCGGCGATGAGGGGGCCGCTGCCATGGCGGAACGGATCAAGCGGATTGTCATGGTCAATATTTTCGGTGAGATGCCCCGCTTTTACAGCCTTGATATTGAAAGAAACGGCCAGGACGTCAGACTTGAACCGGGCGACCACTTCGAAGTGACCTACCGCGATGAATTCTTCATCAAGGAAGTCCGGACCGACGTTCTCCTCGGAAGGGGTGTGACCGTTGAAGTGGATGGGACGGGGCATTCCAACGACATGGGGCTGCTGCTGAAGGGGGAACCTTTAGTTGATCAGGCCATGGAGGACAGTTCAAGGAAATTTTTTATCACCCTCCGCCACAACGGCAGGGATATTTACTCCATACCGATGGATGTGAACATCCAGCCCCAAGACTGGCTGAGAATGGCCCGCGGTACGGAAAGCACGGAGTCCCGCATCGAATTTCTCACGCAGGCTGTCTCCCTGAGGCCCGATGACGTGAATGCCCGTAAAATGCTGGCCCACCTGTATGTGGACGCCGGCAAGACAGACGAAGCGGTTGCGCAGTACCGGGCCGTCCTTTCCCGTAGTCCTGACGACATTCACGTGCTGGTTGAACTGACGAAACTCTATGAGAAAACAAAACGCTATGAGGACGCTCTGACGGTATACCGGCGCCTGATCCGCCTCGATTCGCGCGACGCGACGGCCTATGCCGGCATCGGCCGCATCTATGAGCAGATGGGAAACCGGCCTCGGGCCGCGGCAAACTACGAAGCCTCTCTTCGACTCGATCCCACCGTCACTCCCGTGAGGTACCGTCTGGCGGAGATGTACGAGAAAACGGGTGAAAAGGATAAAGCCGCCGACGCATATAAAGCGGTGCTGGATACCATGCCCGACAATGACGCTATTGCGGGCATACTTGCCGGACTTTATCTCGAACTGTCGCGTTACGAGGAAGCCATTGAACTTTACCGGGTCTTCATCAGAAGAAATCCAGGCAACGCCGCTGCCTATGCCAACATAGCCCTGGCCTACTCTGAAGCGGGTGAACCCTCGCGGGAGATAGCAAACCTGGAAAAGGCATTGTCCCTGGATTCAAATGATTCCGTCATAGCCTTCAACCTTGCTGTCGCCTACGAAAAGGCCGGACGGCATGATGACGCCGTCCGGACCTATCAGCGGGTTCTGAAGCTGAAACCTGACGATCCCGAGGCGCTGGAGCGGCTTGCCCACCACTACCTGACACGAAAAGACTATGCGAAGGCCATCGGTGCCTTCAGGAAGATTATCGGGTTTTCACCCCGGAATGCCGCGGCTCACAGAGGTCTGGGGTTTGCCTGCCAGGAGACGGGTGATTACAAGAACGCCGCCGCGGCCTATGAGCAGGCAATCAAGCTGGGCATGAAGGATGCCGACATACGGTATAATCTCGCCGTGGCCTACGATCAGATCGGAAAGAAAAAAGAGGCCATCGCCGCCTACGAGTCCTACGCAGCCCTGCAGCCCACCGTTGAGGTGCTGGTTATCCTGGCCGATGCCTATGTCGGGGAAAGCAACTTTGCACAAGCGGTCTCAACCTATGAACGTCTTGTCGGCATGGACGGAAGAAACCCGGGATTTCACCGGGGTCTGGGTCGTTCGCTGTACCTTCGTGGAGACTTGGATCGCGCGATCGACTCCTACAAACGTGCCATCGCCCATGACCGTGAGGACTACAGGCTCTACCTGGAACTGGCCGAATGCTATGAAAAAAAGGGTCTGTATGAAGACGCCCTGAGGGAATATTCCTACGCCTACCGCCTGAACCCCGAGTCGGCGCAGGCCATGGAAAAGATTCCTGAGATGCGCATAAAGCTGCTGCAACTGAAGCATCAAGCCTGACGGCTTCGTTAGAAGTCCGGATGTTGTGTTGCGCTGCATCCTTACGAGCACACCTGCCGATACGGCAGGCGAATCGGGACCGGAAAGAGAAGGAGGACCCTATGGCGGGATTTTCAATAGGCGATTTTTCCATCGGCGAGGGGCATCCGCTGGTCCTGATTTCCGGGCCCTGTGTCATTGAAAGCCGGGACGTGGTAATGAAAACGGCCGCTTATTTGCGGGATCTGACGGACCGCCTGGGCATACCCCTTATTTTCAAGTCTTCCTACGACAAGGCGAACCGCTCCTCAAAGGACTCCTTCCGGGGGCCCGGCCTTTACGAGGGACTTCGGGTGCTTGCCGATGTGAAGGAACAATTTGAAGTTCCCCTTCTGTCGGACGTTCACCGCTTCGATGAAATCGACGCGGCCTGTGAAGTCCTGGACGTGGTGCAGGTTCCCGCTTTCCTGTGCCGACAGACCGATTTTGTAAGTGAAATTTCCCGGAAGGCTTGGGCCGTCAACATCAAGAAGGGCCAGTTTCTGGCCCCCTGGGACGTCGCCAACATCATCGACAAGGTAGTCAGCTCGGGCAACAAAAGAATCATCATAACCGAGCGGGGCTACACCTTCGGGTACAATAACCTGGTGGCGGACATGCGATCTCTCCCCCTGATGAGAAGGAGTGGATATCCCATTGTCTTCGACGCTACCCACAGCGTTCAGCTACCCGGCGGGCAGGGGACGTCTTCCGGCGGAGACCGTGATATGGCGTCGGCCCTCTCGCGGGCGGCCGTCGCCTGTGGTGTGGACGGCGTTTTTCTGGAGGTTCACCCCCACCCGGAAATGGCCCTCTGTGACGGGCCAAACTCGCTCTCTCTCGACATGCTGCCTCCTCTCCTGGCGGTGTTGAAGGAGATAGACGCGATTGTCGGAAAGGATACAGCGTGATGAGGGCTATCAGTGACAATCTGACTGCACAAATCGCCGACATCAGCCTTCTCATGACGGACGTCGACGGCGTTCTCACCGATGGCGGCATCATTATGGACCACCAGGGCAGGGAATTGAAAAAATTTAATGTTCGTGACGGTCACGGAATAAAAATGCTTCTTCGCTACGGAATCGGCGTCGTCTTCCTCACGGGACGGAAATCTGCCGTAGTGGAGAAGCGGGCACTGGACCTGGGAATCACCGAAGTGTACCAGGGCGTCAAAAACAAGGGACCCTTCCTGATCGACTATTTGGGCCGTACGGGACTCCTCCCCGGTGAAATCGCCTATGTGGGTGACGACATTGTGGATATTCCCGTTTTCAGGATTGTCGGGTTTTCCGTAGCCGTCGCCGATGCCGGTCCCGAGACCAGGGCCTCCGCCGACTACGTCACAGAAGCCCGGGGCGGCGGGGGTGCCGTGCGGGAAGTGTGCGAACTGATTCTCAAAGCGAAAAGTAAGTGGCCCGACGTGGTTCGTCGCTACGGAATCGATTGATGGAAGAGCTTCGTCTCGGCGGTTGCACTTTACTTCGACGCCCAGGGGTGCTATACCTCCGTCATGCAGGGGCGGTGCCCCTGTATTGAATTTTACGGTCCCGGCGGTACCGGTGTGGGGCGTCGAAACTCGAAAACATTGATTCTCGCGGGCGTTCTGGCGGTTATGGTAATCGGGGCGATCCCGGTGGGGAAGTTTTTTGTCGGCAATCGGCCGATACGATCAGCTGTGGAGGTTCTTTCCGAAGCTGCAGATCTCGAAGTGAAGGATTTCCGCTATGCCCAGGTAGGGGATCCCGATTTTCAATGGGAGGTGAGAGCGCGGCGGGCCTGGTACCGGAAGAAGGATGAGGAGGTTCATCTCGAACAGCCGGAAGTGAAGCTCATTTCCAGGAGCGGTATGGCATATTCCATGACCGGTGAGCAGGGGATACTCCACAGCGAATCGGGAGACATGGAAATTTCAGGAAACGTTGTCGTCGTCCTTGATGGGGGCGAGCGGCTGGAAACGGAAACCCTGCGCTACCGGTCGTTGGACAGGCGGGTTTTCACCGGGGACGATGTGATGATGAAAAATGCTTCGATTGAGATTACCGGACGGGGCATGACCTTCGCCCTTGAAGAAAATCAACTGGTTCTGTTGTCTTGTGTAAAGGCGGTTATCACCGATGCAGCGCTGTTACCACGCCGGTAGGCCGATTTTTGGACGCGGGTGGGTGATACCGCGCGTTCTGCTTGCTCTGACCTTGGTGACCGGTTCATGCCTCGCGGCATGGGCGGTCCAGCCCGGCCGGATGAGCGGCCCCATAACGATCGTTTCCGATCGCATGGAAACCCTTGACGACGGCGCGGTCATCATCTTCTCGGGAAGCGTGAAAGCCTTTCAGGGTGGTGTGACCGTCGATTCCGACACGCTTCGAATCCGGTATCGTCCGGGATCCCGCCCCGACAATGGATTGGCCGGAAGCGGGATCGAACAGGTGGAGGCCCTTGGAGCCGTGGTGATCAGAAGCGAACAGGGCACCATGACAGGCGATCACGCCATCCTGGAGTATGAACAACAGACCATTGTCATGACCGGCGATAAGGCCCGTCTTGAAGACGGTGAGAATATCGTCGAAGGCGGCAGAATCACATGGAACATGACCGAAGGCCGGGGCATGGTGGATGATCTGAAAGGGGGACGGGTCACGGCGACGATTCATTCGGAAACCCGGTAAGTCCGGTGAAGGACTGAACGGCATCGGGCCGTGACAGGCTGATGGTCAAGTTGCTGGCGAAACAACTGGTCAAAATATATAACGGGCGGGCCGTGGTCAACGGTATCGACCTGGATGTCGAAAGGGGTGAGGTTGTCGGCCTGCTCGGTCCCAACGGAGCGGGGAAGACGACTTCATTCTACATGATCGTGGGCCTGGTGAAGCCCGATTCCGGAGCTGTTCTTCTGGATGACGATGATATAACTGATCTTCCGATGTATCTCCGGGCGCGGAGGGGCATCAGTTACCTGCCCCAGGAACCGTCCATATTCAGGAAGCTCACGGTGGAGGAAAACATTCTCGCCATACTTGAAACCCTTGACATCACCCGCGCGGAACGCCGGAAACGGCTGGAGGAACTGTTGGGTGAGTTGAACCTGACACAACTGGCGGGAAACATGGCCTATGCGCTTTCGGGGGGCGAACGGCGCAGGGTGGAAATTACACGGGCCCTGGTGACATCCCCCCGGTTCATGCTTCTCGACGAGCCCTTTGCGGGCATCGATCCCATAGCTGTTGCCGATATTCAAGGCATCGTCAGGAGGCTCAGGGACAAGGATATCGGTGTTCTGATATCCGATCATAATGTGCGGGAAACCCTGAAAGTCTGTGACCGTGCCTATATCGTTAACGAAGGATCCATCCTGATGGAAGGTTCTCCCGGCGCCATAGCCGCCAGCGACGCGGCAAGAAAAATATACCTGGGAGCGGATTTCGACCTTTAGGCTGCCGGCGGAATTGTCCAGCGACAGAAACAAATCATGGCCTTTGAACTCAGACAGAACCTCAAGCTGACGCAACAACTGATCATGACGCCCCAGCTCCAGCAGTCAATAAAGCTTCTGCAGTTGTCCAGACTGGAGCTGGTCAGTGCCATAAACCAGGAACTCCTGGAAAACCCGATGCTTGAGGAAGAAACCCTCGACGCCGAAACTGCCGTTGACCATGTGCCCGACATAGGTGAAGACGACGGAAGACCCGCGGAAACATCCAAAGAGATAACGGGTGAAGGTGACGGAAAGGACGACTTTGACTGGGACGGCTATTTCGAAGACTACGGTGTCGTAGGAGTCAATTTTTCACAGGAAATCGCCGAGGCCCCTTCCCTGGAGAACATGTCTTCAAAAGAGGAGACCCTCGTTGATTACCTCCTGTGGCAGTTCAACCTGTCACGGATGACGGAAGAGGAAAAAGAAAGGGCCGTGGCGGGTCAGATCATCGGTAATCTCAATGCCAACGGGTACCTGGCCGCCACACTCGAAGAGATAGCCGCTGCGACGGGTGAGGATACGGGCTTCGTGGAGACCGTGCTCTTCCGTGTCCAGGAATTCGACCCCCCGGGGATTGCCGCCCGGGACCTCAGGGAATGCCTCCTGATCCAGCTGCGACACATGGAATCACCGGACCCTCTGGCCGGGACAATCATAGAAGAGCATCTCGACGATCTGCAAACCAACAATTATGACAAGATAGCGAAACAGCAGAAGGTGTCCGTCGAGGACGTCATGGCGTCGTCGTCGCTGATTCTCGGTCTCGATCCCAAGCCGGGCCTGCGCTATAACCGGGAGAGGTGTGATTATATAATCCCCGATGTCTACGTTTACAAGGAGGGAGATGAATTCAGGATATCCCTCAACGAAGACGGCCTTCCGCGGCTCAGGGTCAGTGCCCTGTACAGGAAAATGCTCGCCCTGGAAGCAAGCAGTGCCAATGAAGCGAAAAACCGTGAATACATTCGGGAGCGGCTCCAGTCGGCCCTGTGGCTGATCAAGAGTATTCAACAGCGCCAGAAGACCATCTATCGGGTATCGGAAAGCATCGTGAAGCACCAGATCGATTTTTTCGAGCGGGGCATTGACTATCTCAAGCCTATGGTACTCAGGGACATTGCCGAGGACGTGGAAATGCACGAGTCGACAATCAGCAGGGTGACCTCCAGCAAATACATGCATACCCCCCGGGGTATTTTCGAGCTGAAATATTTCTTCAGCAGCGGCATCCAAAGGACCGAAGGCAATGCCATAGCTTCTGAAAGCGTCAAGGATCGCATAGCGAAACTGGTGGCGGGAGAGGATCTGCGGCGACCCTATAACGACAGCCAGATAGTGGAACTGCTGAAGAAGGATGGTATCAGAATAGCCCGGCGTACCGTTGCCAAGTACCGGGGGGTTCTGAATATTCTTCCTTCCCACAAGAGAAAAAAATACTATTGACATTTTGAGGGGAATCCCATAGGGAACAACATTTCGTTTCTGAAAGACCGTCGCTGGTTCGGCTGGCCATAACGGGTACCAAGAGAGGAGAATGTCCATGCAGATTTCTTTTACCTTTCGCAATGCGGAGTCAGGGGATGGGTTCAAGGAATATATAACAAAGAAACTCACCAAGCTTGAAAGGTATATAGAAAAACCTGTAGATGTACGGGTGGTTCTTTCGGTGGAAAAGTACCGTAATTCCGCCGAAATAAGTCTTGTCATGGCCAAGGGTTCAACCATCAATGCCCGGGAAGAGGCGACGGAGATGATACCCGCCGTCGATGCCGCGGTGGATAAAATTGAACGTCAGTTGAAGAAGCATAAGGATAAGTTGAGAGGCCGCAAAGAGGGAGCTCCGAAAGAGATTGCCCGGGGTCTTGCCTCACTTCCCGATGAATCCGTCGAAGAGGAAGAGGGATATCGCGTGGTGGAGACGCGGAAAGTCATTCTCAACCCCATGTCTGTGGACGAGGCTATTTTCCGGATGGAGGAGTCCCGAAACCAGTTCATGCTGTTCCGTGACGCCGGTTCGGAGAACGTGACGGTCATTTACCGCCGTGATGACGGAAATTACGAGCTTATCGAAGCGACGGGCTGATTTCCGGGTGGATATGTCATGAGTATACACGTACGGGAACTGATAGAGATGAACTGTATCGTCGATGAATTGAAGTCAAAGACGAAACGGGAGGTTCTTTACGAGTTGTCCGGTCCCGTGGCAGCCAGCCTTCCGGAGGAGGATGCGGACGCCATCGTTGAAGTTCTCCTGGAGAGAGAAAAACTGGGGAGTACCGGCATCGGTGAAGGAGTCGCGATTCCCCACGGAAAGTTGCAGGGTCTGGACAGGCTGGTCGTTTCATTCGGCAGAAGTTTCGACGGTGTAGACTTCGACGCCCTGGACGGAAAACCGGTCAGTATTTTCTTTCTGCTTCTGGTGCCGGACAACTCGGCGGGCAGGCACCTGAAGGTGCTTGCGAAAATTTCAAGAATGCTCAAAGATTCCGATTTCAGGAAGGATCTCATGGAGGCGGGATCACGGGAACGCCTCTTCTCACTCATTGCCGAAAAAGATCAAGCCTGCGAGTAGTAGATGCGCACCCGCCTGCATTGCGTCCGTCCATTGTTTCTCTGCAGCCGGACATGGGCGGGATTCAGAATCCCTCCCGGGTATCATTGGTATGTCAAAAGCCGTCTGACGGCATATCTTCGAAAACACCTTCTCGGAACAGTCTACGTTCACGCCACGCTGGTGAATGTGTCGGGTGCGGGTGTAATGATTCGGGGGGCAAGCGGTTCGGGTAAAAGTCGCTGTGCCCTCGAACTGATTCGTCGGGGCCACCAGCTTGTGGCCGATGACCTGGTCTGTGTCAGGCGACGTGGGAGAGGACGGCTGCGCGGGAGCAGCCACCAGGGTATAAAGGGCTTGATCGAAGTGCGGGGAAGGGGTATCGTAAATGTATGTGAACAGTTCGAAGCGTCGGTGGTCAGCGGGTCCTCCCCCGTCGACCTGGTGTTCGATCTGACGGGGATGCCCGGTCGCCAAGGGATCGGGGCGGAGCCCTGTAGCCGGTTTCGCCTTCTCGGCAGGGATCTGCCGGTTTTCCGATGGTCAGGTTCCTCCGGGGACGACCCGGCGGATAGTGTGGAACGGGTGGCGGCCGACAGACGTGTATGGGCGGGAGCCGTTCTATGAAGTCCATCAGAGTTGTGATCATCACGGGTCTTTCCGGGTCGGGGAAAAGTACGGCTCTGCGGGCCCTGGAAGACATCGGTTTTTTTTGTGTCGACAATCTGCCGGCAGCGCTTTTGCCGAAATTGCTGGAACTGCAGGTGGGCTCCTCGGGAGAGATAACGAAAGTGGCCCTGGTGATGGACCTCAGGGAAAAGACCTTTCTTGAGACTTTTCTCGCCATAGTTTCGAAACTCAAAAAGAAATGCTATCCTATTGAAATCCTCTTTCTCGACTCGAGCGACGAGCGTCTGTTGAATCGCTTCAGCGAAACCCGCCGGGCTCACCCGCTCTTTACGGGCGGCAGCCTGCTCGAGAGCATCAAGGCGGAACGACGGGAGATGATGCCCATCAAGGAGATGGCAAATAATGTCGTGGATACGTCGCTTTACACGATCCACGAACTGAAAGAACTGGTACAGCGCTACTATCTTGACACGCTGAAGGGCAAGAAGCTGACGGTGAACCTCATTTCATTCGGATACCGCTACGGGTTGCCTTCCGACGCGGACCTTGTTTTCGATGTGCGGTTTCTCCCAAATCCCTATTTCATAGCATCCCTGCGGGAATATACCGGAAATGACCCGGAGGTGGAGGAATGGGTTATGAAATGGGATGATACGCGGAAATTCCTGGACTCCCTGTTCGATATGCTGTCCTTCCTGATTCCTCTTTTTGAAAAAGAGGGGAAGGCCTATCTCACCATCGCCACGGGATGCACCGGTGGAAAGCACCGGTCCGTGGCGGTCACGAACAAGATAGCGCGCTTCATGAAAGAGAAGGGTTACGGGACCAACCTTTCCCACCGGGACGTGAAACGGTCGTGAGGCGATGCCGGGGGGATCTGTTTGTCAGGGGAGAGCCGCCTTGTTGAGTATGTTGTCGTTTATCCAGCCCTGGTCCCACCACTCGACGGGGTTGACGAACTGCGTTCCCAGATAGATGCCGAAGTGGAGGTGGTCACCGCCGGCAAGGCCCGTCATTCCGGAACGACCGATGGGATGTCCCTTCTCCACACACTCGCCTTTTTCAACGGTGATTGACGAAAGATGGGCATAAAAGCTGAAAAGCCCCAGACCATGGTCGATGACGACCATATTGCCGTAAATGCCCAGGTATCCCCTGTAGGCAACGATGCCGGAATTGGAGGCTTCAACGACGGCGTTTATCGTTGACGCCAGGTCGATGCCGTCATGAAGGCTCCCGGTGACGGGCCGGCCGTTATACGTATAGGTTCTGCGGTCACCGAATCCGGCCATGGTGGCGGCATTGCTCATGCGGAGGAACCGTCCCTCCCAGAGTTTCCGGGGTTCGCTTCGAGAACAGATTTTCTGGATTTCCCGATCGTTTTCTTCCCTCAGGACTTCGTTGACATAAATAAAAGCATCCAGTGGCGAGACATTTTTCAGCGCGGGGATGCGGCTCGTAAACTCAGGCATGAGGCTTTCGAGGAACCGGTCACTCAAATCCAGCGTTCTGTCGCGGAAGGTCTTGGTCCGTACATGGTAGTGGAACGTTGAAAATGCTTCATTACCCGCCCTGTCACGGGCCGTTATACCGAGTTTGACGGTGTTCCCCGTGGCATCGACAGGTATGCTGAAAAGGACGGCATAACGGGGCTGCTCTTCCGCCGGGTCGAAGGGATACCCGGGGAAAAAGGTTTCGTTCACCATGACTCCCGTTGTGTCCACGGTCTCCGAAAGCCGGTACACGATAAGGCAGGATCCGCCGGGATTGATATAATGGGCGGAGGTCATCGTCGATATCCCGGGAGGCGTGTGATCCACCACCACGTCCATGACCATGGAAGTCTCATTTTTTCTGAAGGAATAATCAACGGCCGAAAAAAGCAGCCTGGCCGGCCCTTCCGCCGGATCCAGGCCGGGCTGATCGAAAGCCAGGCGAAGGGTTTTCTGTGTTGTGCCCGGTGCGGGAAAGTTCATCCCCCCCAAAAGCTGTCGTTTCCCGTTCTGCTCGATAAAAGCCGTGATCTGCCGCAGTCCCCGCCCTTCATCAGAAAAGCTCACGGACAGGGCGCTTTCGGGCCCAAGGTAGCGCACCTCTTCAGACACCACGATTTTCGGGATTTTCCCCTCCAGGTGGATCGAAGCCTGCCAGCCCCCCAGCACCAGCACGAGAGCCACCACTATGCCTGTGACGTATCGAATCCATGTTCTCATCGTGTTTCACCTCGCCCTGTCTTGTGGGAGGACTATAATAAACAGGGGTCTATTGCAAGAGAAACCGGATCCCTTCACTCACACACACTTGACGAACTCGTCACACTTTACTTCTGTTGTTTTTCGGAGTATATTATTGCATCCAAGGCAGGACGGCCTGGATACCGACAGTTCCGGGCGGGGGTTTCAAAAACAGGTAGTGAGAGAAGGAATATGAGGAGGACAGCATGCTGAAGGGAGCACGTATTCTCCTTGGAATTACAGGCGGAATCGCCGCCTACAAGACAGCGGAACTGGTGAGGATGCTGGTCACCGGGGGCGCGAGGGTGAAGGCCGTCATGACGGGCAACGCGCACTATTTTATTACGCCCGCCACCCTGGAGACTCTCACTGGTGACCGGGTGTACCGAGATACTTTCGAGCCTGCCGGGGAGCGGGATATTGCTCACATCAGCCTTGCCCGGTGGGCAGACGTGACCGTCATCGCTCCTGCCACGGCCAACATTATCGGGAAGGCCTCCGCGGGAATTGCCGATGATCTCCTCAGCACCACCCTTGTCGCTCTGAAAACACCTGTCCTGATCTGTCCCTCCATGAATACGGACATGTATACCAACCCGATTTTCCGGGACAACCTGACCAGGCTGTCGAACTTCGGTTATCACATCCTGGAGGCGGCTTCGGGGGCACTTGCCTGCAAGACCGAGGGTCCCGGCCGACTCCCGCCCCTGGAAGACATCGTTGAGGCTGTTGAAACAATCCTCGCGAAGAAGGATCTTTTCGACGTATCCGTTCTGGTGACGGCTGGTCCTACCCGTGAACCCTTCGATCCCGTACGCTACATTACAAATCACTCCACGGGGAAAATGGGTTACGCTCTGGCCCTGATGGCAAAACGCCGCGGCGCACGCGTGACCCTCGTCAGCGGTTCCGTGCCCATGGCGGCTCCGACAGGTGTAACCTGCGTACCGGTAACAACGGCCCGGGAAATGGCCGACGCCGTCCTGAAGCGTCTGGATGATACGCAGGTGCTCATCAAGGCGGCCGCCGTCGCGGACTACCGGCCGGCGCGGCCGTCGACGGGAAAAATCAAAAAAAAAGGAGATTCTTTCTCAATTGTCCTGGAGAGAAATCCCGATATCATTGCCGAGGCCGGTCGACGCAAGGGAGACATGATCATTGTCGGCTTCGCCATGGAAACGGACGATCTCGTTTTAAACGCGTTGAAAAAGCTGGAGGAAAAGAATCTGGATCTTATCGTCGCCAACGACCTGCGCGAGCCGGGAGCGGGATTCGGTCATGACACCAACGTGGTCCGAATCCTGGACAGAGAAGGCGGCGTTGACGTTCTTCCCCTGATGGACAAGAAGGATGTGGCCGACAGAATCCTCGACAGGGTAGCCGCGTTGCTCGAAGGACGGGGGGGCTCATGAGGCCGTACGGGAATGGGGCGCCTGATGTTCCGCCTCGCACAAGCTTCCATGAAGAGGAGCTTCTCGAACTGGCACGGTCATTGAGGGTACGCCTCGCCGAATGTCTGCTGAAAGAGGACGTGGGGGGGCTCACCCTTTCCGGCAGGAGGTATCGTCTTCCTGCCGCGACAGCCGGGGATGAGCGGGAGAACAGGGGAGTCCATCCCGGGAGATCTCTTGAAGAAATCCGGACCGACCTGGGGGATTGCAGACGATGCGGACTCTACAAGACCCGCCGGAATATTGTTTTTGGAGAGGGGAATCCCCGGGCGCCCCTCGTTTTTGTGGGAGAAGCGCCCGGCGCTGATGAAGACAGGCAGGGCCGTCCCTTCACAGGCAGGGCCGGTCGGCTTCTGACGCGGATCATCGAGGCCATGGGGATGAAACGGGAGGACATATACATCTGCAACATCCTCAAGTGCCGCCCGCCGGAAAACAGGAACCCCGGACCCGACGAGATCAGCGCCTGCGAACCCTTCCTGAAGAGACAGATTGACGCTATTCAGCCCCGTGTTATCTGTGCCCTGGGGACCTTTGCCGCTAAAACGCTGTTGGGAAAGGATGCTCCCATCACCGTGCTGAGGGGGACCTTTCACGAATATCGGGGAACTCCTCTCATGCCGACCTATCACCCTGCCTATCTCCTGCGGAACCAGGGCGCGAAACGAAAGGTCTGGGAGGACATGCAGATGATCATGAATCTGCTGTCGTTCCCGGCGGAATCATGAAAGAAAGGAAGCATGACTTCCATGACATCTGACACACCACGTTCGCTGTTCCTGTACATGATGGTCGTCCTGCTGGCGGCATGGGTGTTCTGTACGCCTCTCGGGGCATCCGACAGGGGAGGCTCCGCCGTTTTTGACGTGATCACCATCGATGGCGCCATCACTCCCGCGGTGGCGAGCTATGTCGTCAAGAGTCTCGAGGAGTCGCAGGTATCCGGCTCGGCGGGTCTCATCATTGCCCTGGACACGCCGGGAGGACTTGATACGTCCATGCGCGACATCGTTAAATCCATTCTCAACGCTCCCCTGCCGGTGATCGTGTATGTTTCCCCATCGGGGGCCCGGGCGGCCTCGGCGGGTGTCATGATTACCATGGCCGCCCATGTGGCGGCTATGGCTCCGGGAACAAATATCGGTGCGGCCCATCCCGTTGCCATCGGCGTGGGCGGCAAGATGGACGAAACCATGGAGAAAAAGGTTGTCAGCGATGCCGTGGCCTATACCGTGGGCATAGCTGAACGACGAGGTCGAAACGCCGAATGGGCCGAGGCAGCCGTTCGTGAAAGCGTTTCTATCACGGCTGAAGAAGCCAGGGAAAAAAACGTTATCGATGTGGTGGCCCTGAATATGGAGGATCTCCTCCGGCAGATCGACGGCAGGGACGTCGAGTTGCCGCCGGGTATGACGACCCTGGCGACGAAGGGAGTTGTTCTCAACTACAAAGGCATGGGGTTGAGAGACAGGATATTGACAACTATCGCCAATCCGAATATAGCATACCTTCTGCTTCTCATAGGGTTGGCGGGGCTCTACTTTGAATTTTCAAATCCCGGCGCTATTCTGCCCGGTGTGGTGGGGGCCATATCACTGCTCCTCGCCTTTTTTGCCATGCAGACATTGCCCGTAAACTATGCCGGGATTCTTCTTATCGTACTGGCGGTAATACTCTTCGTGGCGGAAATCATGGTGGCGAGTTACGGCATGCTTTCAGTGGCAGGCGTCATTTCACTGGTCTTCGGGTCGCTCCTCCTGTTTGATTCCGCCGATCCCGCGCTCAGAGTTTCTTTCAAGGTAATGATTCCCGCGATCATCGTGGTGAGCGCCTTTTTCATAACCGTCATCGGTATGGCCGTCAGGGCCCACAGAAGAAAGCCGGCCACGGGGATGGAAGGGATGATGGGCGCGACGGGCCGGGCCGAGACACCTGTCCATCGGGCGGGCACGGTCTTCGTCAAAAGCGAACACTGGAACGCCGTGAGTGTCCGGAGAATCGAAGCGGGGACCCCTGTCCGGGTAATCGGCATGAAAGGGCTTGTGCTCGAGGTGGAGCCGCTGGAACAGAACGACTGAGGTAACTACAAAAGGAGGAAACGAGTCATGGTATATACTCTTGCGCCGATACTGGTCCTGGTGGTGCTGTTCCTGGCATCGGCAATCAGGATACTCAACGAGTACGAGCGGGGCGTTATCTTCAGACTTGGAAGGGTCATTGCCACAAAGGGGCCCGGCCTGATCATCCTGATTCCCATTGTCGACCGGCTTGTCAAAGTGGACATGAGGACCATAACCATGGATGTTCCGCCCCAGGACGTGATTACCCGTGACAACGTCTCGGTAAGCGTCAATGCCGTCATCTATTTCAGGGTGATTACGGCCAATGACGCTGTCATAGAAGTTGAAAACTATCTTTACGCGACATCTCAACTCGCCCAGACAACACTGAGAAGTGTCTGCGGTGAGGTTGAACTGGACGAACTGCTTTCAGAACGGGAGAAGATCAACGAACATCTCCAGCAGATCCTCGACCGGAATACCGATGCATGGGGTATCAAGGTGAGCAACGTGGAGGTCAAGCATATCGACCTGCCTGAAATGATGAAACGTGCCATGGCGAGGCAGGCCGAGGCGGAACGCGAGCGGCGCGCGAAGGTCATTTCCGCGGAAGGTGAATTCCAGGCCGCGCAGAAACTCAACGAGGCGGGTGTTGTCATCGCGAAGGAACCCATAGCGCTCCAATTGAGGTATCTACAGACCCTGGCGGCAATTGCCACAGAGAATAATTCGACGACGCTCTTCCCCATACCCATCGATTTCTTTCAGGCCTTCATGAGAAAGTCCGACAGGGAGTAAGTAAGAGCTGTTCGGGTCCGGGCCGTATCAAGGGCACGGCCCGCAGGGCAGTGGGGGGAGTTTTCTTTGTGACCGGTACTTTAGATCAGACGGGAAATTCAGTAATGCCGGATAAAAACAGGACGTTATTGTTCTGTGACTTTGACGGGACAATCAGTCCCCGGGACATGGGCTACGGCATCCTCAGCAGGTTTTCCGTTCCCGAGGAGTGGGAACGCATCAACAGGGCCTACGAAAAGGACCACATCGGCTCCCAGGAAGCCTACCGGAGGGTTGCACCGCATCTGAGAGCGACCCGGGAGGAAATGGTGCGTTATGTGCTGGAGGCGGGCGAGCTGGACCCTCATTTCAAAACCTTTTGCCGGTTTTGTCATGACCGGGGGCATGACGTCATCATCGTGTCCGACGGACTCGATTTCTACATAGAGGCGATTCTCGACAAGTACGGGCTTGACGGTCTCGATTGTTACGCCAACAGGGCCGTCTTTCAGGATGACGGCGTTCTTTCCTTTGAATTCCCCCACAGGAACGAAGACTGTAATCGATGCGGTAACTGCAAGCGATCCATCATGCGGAGAATGAGGGATCGCTACCGTGAAATTGTCTATGTGGGCGATGGAAGCTCCGATCTGTGTCCCGCGCAGGATGCCGATCGCATCTTTGCCCGGGACCTTCTCTACAGCGAGTACCGTGCCCGGGGGAAAGATTGTTTTTATTACAACGATTTTTCTGATATACAGAAACACTTGGTCACATAGCGTCGCCCCCTGCGGCGGAGCCGGCTGAAAGATACGATACGTACAATACGGCGAGGAGACTCCGATGAAGAAGTACGCAGTAACCCTGGCAGCGATTGTTTTGATTCTCCTGGTTTCATTGTCCCCGCTCCGGGCTTACGGCCAGGAAGAACGAAAGTCACTGGGCATTCTGCCCTTCACGATACACAGTTCTGAAGATATAGAATATGTGCGAAGCGGAATATGGGACATGCTTATTTCCCGTCTTTCCGCTGCGGGAGAGATCGATGTTGTTGACAAGCAGGCGATTGTCGGTGCCCTCACGGCGAGGGGCGTGACGGAACTCGAGGTGTCTGACGCCTACGAAATCGGCCGGAATCTGAGTCTCGATTATGTTCTATGGGGCAGTATCACCAAAATCGGAAGCAGCATCAGCCTTGACGGACGGCTGCTCGACGTGGCGACTCAAACGGCACCGGTGGGCGTTTCAGAGCAGACGCGGGGCATGGACGACGTTATTCCCAAAATCGGAGATCTGTCCCGACGGGTCCACGCCCACATTCTGGGGAGAGATCTCCCCGCCGCAGCGCCGCCCGCACCGGTGGTGTCCAGGCAGGTCCAGCAACAGCCTCAGGAGCGGACTCCCGGAGCGGGAGAACCCGTGGATGTATTGAGATCGCACCAGGGAACCCTGACGGCCATCATCAACCCTTCCTACATAATGAGTCCCGATGTGCTGGACCGTGAGGGCTTCTTCATGAGCCCCCGATATCCGAAGAAATTCAAAGGAATGGATATTGGTGACGTGGACGGTGACGGAAAGAATGAAGTGGTTGTTATCGACCGGAACACGGTTATGATCTACCAACTCCGGGATGAGGGATTTGTTCTGAAGCACTCCATAACGGGATCATCTGCCGACAATCACATAGCCGTGGATGTAGCTGATATAAATGGAAACGGCACACCGGAAATCATCGTGACGAGCATGATGCGGACCCGCCTCAATTCCTTTATTATTGAATATCGTGACGGTGCCTATGAAACCATCGCGGCGGGTCTTCCGTGGTTTTTCAGGGTCATTGAATCATCCAATGGCCCCCAGTTGCTGGGTCAGCAACTGGGGATGGACCATCCCTTCGAGAAACCCATATATCAGGTTATCTGGGATAATGGTTCCTATCGCCAGGGACGGCGGATGTCCATTCCCGAAGGCCTGGCCGTTTACGGGATGACCATGGCAAGTCTAGACGGCGGGAGAACGGAGCGAGTTATAGCCCTGGACACGTATGACCGACTGAACGTCTACCAGAAAACTACCAAGCCACTGTCCAAAATCCATGTATTCGGGGGATCTTCCGATCTTGTCTGGAAGAGTAACGAAGCCTTCGGCGGAAGCGACAACCTTATTGATTTTGAGTTGCGGCGTTCGGGCGTGGCCGGGTCTGAAAAGCTGGGAGAAGAGGAAAATGTGTACGCTAACGTGAGGATCCTGACTTACGACCTCAAAGGAGACGGAAAAAACGAGATCATCATTATAAAAAATGAATCCACAACGGAACGGTTGCTGCGCAATGTGAAAATATTCAACCGCAGCGAGATATACGGCTTCAGCTGGGACGGATTGGGGCTGCTTGAGAATTGGAAGACACGGTCCATTCAGGGCTATGTGACGGATTACCAGTTCAAGGACCTCAACAACGACGGCAGGAATCAGATCGTTCTTGCGTTGGTTCTGCCCACGCGGCAGAGTGTGGTAGTGGCCTATGACCTGATCCTCCATGACGGGCGGTCGGATTGAACCGGTACAGAGCCGGTTTTCCAGGCCACCAATGGACTTGACAGGAACAGGGTTCTGATGTAATAACCGCCGTTCCTGCGATACAATGGCGGTGTAGCTCAGCTGGTTAGAGCATACGGCTCATATCCGTAGTGTCCGGGGTTCAAGTCCCTGCACCGCCACCATAAAATCAAGGGGTTACGAGGCATGATCCTGTAGCCCCTTTTCTTGCGACAACGAAGTGACAACAATAAGACAGACTTTCCAACCACATCAAGACGGCAACCTTGACGTCTAGGTGTGATACCCCACAATTGACCACCCTGAGCCGGGCTTCTTCCTTGTGCAGCGGCATTTGATCCATCGATTACTGCAGGGGGATAAGGAGAGGACATAGGGGGCCGCAGGTCATACATCCGGTAGTTGATATCCCTTCTCCCGAAATAATCTCAAACAGGCATCTACTACATCTGCATCGTAAAGAACTTCCCTGTTCTTTTCTATCTCTCCCAATGCCGCATTTACACCCAAGGCAGGTCGATAGGGACGGTGGGACGCCATTGCCTCTACCACATCAGCGACTGCCAATATCCTTGATTCAATGATCATCTCCTCTCCCTTCAGCCTCCGGGGATAACCGGAGCCATCCATCCTCTCATGATGCTCATACACTATTCGTGCGACAGGTTGAGAGAAATCGACCCGCTTTAAGATGTTGTATCCCGTATCGACGTGCATTTTCACAAGGTCGAACTCTGCCTCCGTGAGCCTGCCCGGCTTGCTGAGGATTTCTGCCGGGATGGATATTTTGCCGATATCGTGGATGATGCCGGCCATGTGAATGCCTTCAATCTGATCGGATGTCAAACCCGTTTCTATCGCTATGGACCGCGCCAAATCCGCTGTACGGCGTTGATGTCCAGCGGTGAAAGGGTCCCGTGCTTCAACGGTTGCTACTATTACGTTTGTAATGGCACTCAACGCTTTTCGTACCCGTTCGATACTTTGTTTGAGACTCACTTCATTCTTTTTTCTATCAGTGATATCAATTTCAACACCGTCCCACTGCACCTGGTACTCGGACAAACGCTGCGGCGTCGCAATAAGATTGACCCACCTTATTTCGCCGGATGGCCTTCTGATACGCACTTCGACGTTGAAGATCGACATGTTTTTCAGCGCTGCGGCCTCATTCTCTTTCACCAAATGACGGTCCTCGTCGACAATCTGTTCATACAACAGTGTTGCATCGTTTAACGCTTGCTCGACCGTAACACCGCGGATCTGCTCAACGCCCGCGCTGATATAGGTGAATCGACACCCTTGACCTTTCTCGTCCGAAACAATCTGATAAACGAGACTATCCGGCAAATTGTCGCTTATTTTGCGCAGTCGTTCGTAAGTCTCACGAAGCGTCAATTCCGCCTTCTCTTTCATGGTTGTGTCTCTGACAAGAGCAAGCATGACCTGCTTGCCTTCCTGTTGGGCCTCAATAATGTTTATTTCCACCGCCACGTGGCTTCCGTCTTTTCCAAAAAGCGTAACTTCACCGGGGCCTGTTGATTTGCCTCCAAAACATGTGTGAAATAACTCCATAGCACGTAGCAGGCTGCTTTCCGTCAGGAAATTTTTACCTAAAAGCACTTCGCGTTCGTATCCTGAAATTCCCCTCCATGTCCGGTCCAGGCAGAGAACGTTGCCGTCCATGCCAATAACATAAGCCTCGCCCAGCGCAGCTTGCAGATATTTCTTTAACAACTCGAGGCGCTTACAAAACTCTCTCATTATTCATTACCCTCCTGTCCAAATCGTCCCCGAAAAACCGTACTCATCAAAGCTGTTATTGTGACTATACCGGCAGGGTGATTTTGAGAGCCGACCTTTATTCCCAAAGGCAGCTTTTGCACGGTGCGCTTTTCCGCGAGCTTCACGTCCTGCATTTTCTTTCGCAGGGCGCTGATCGGTATGAGTGCGACAAACCGGATAAAGAGCCTGTTACCCGTAGCCGCTGAGTTATGGGCGTGAAGGTACTTCATGTCAAAGGTGAACCTATTGGTATCTGCTGTGACGGCAGGGGAAGTGGCGGGGATATGAAGAAAGCAGTGCTTGCGCTTCCCACCCCCGGGATAGGGGTTGCCGCGAGCGTAGAACGCCTCGTCGGCAATAATCATAGGGTGTCTGTCGGGATTCTGAATGCTCTGGCGGACCGTGAGGTCGTCCTGCTCCGCTTTCTTCAAGTCCCATTCCTTGAAGAAGGTCGTCCGGCTGTTGGCGGAAAGGCCTTTTAGAGTATCACTGATACGCTGGATGGTGAGGGATGCTTCACAGGGGTGATCATGGTTCTTGCTCCAGGGTTTGCAGGATATGAGAGAGTCACCCTGGGAGGCGATGTAACAGGACGGGAGCAGTGCCTGTCGCCAAGTATCGGGAAAGGCCTTGTTCAAAGCCTTGTCCCCTCCCGGCTCAGACACAACCCAGTCGAGAATCACCGTCGTTCCGACCACCTTCGTGTCTGCCATGACAGCGGGGTCATGGACCGCTGTCTGATCGGGGCGCAGTCGTTTCGATGGGATGATCGTGCCCGATCCACGATGGCGTTTGCCGATACAGACTCATGTGCTGTGGGGCTGCCTCTTCCTGTCCCAAGCAGCGAGAGTCTCACAGAAGTAGGTGATATCGATTGTCTTGTCTTGCAATAGGCAGGATATCCCATGGAACAGCTCCCGGAAACGTGGACACCATAGTTACTGTTTCCGGAAAGAATTGCAAGCGGAAAATGAGTATTGGCGCTAGTTTTATGAAATCGGCTCCTCCCATAGTTAACAAATGGAGGGGAATTGAGAGCCCCGTCGGTGTCGGTTGCCCCCTGACCGTCTCTAGGCAAAGAATCTTTGCGACTAAGACACGAAGGAAGAAGTCATCTCGGGATAGAGCGATTTCTATACTTTTTCGGTAAGAGGATGGGACAAAAGAAAGCCCATTCCAGGATTCGCGAGAAATGGGCCTTTGAAGGAAACCGTTCTGTCTGAAGGTGTCTTGGGTTCTATTTCGTTTTTGCGAGAGCGGATGCCTTTTTCGCCCCGTTACATGAAGGATGTAATCGAGGAGGATCTGTTCCAGCTCCGCCGTGATCTGTTCACCAGCCTCGACATGGTTTTTTTCACCACGTTGCTTCGCCTTGAAGGTAACGGAGGGGAAACGCCGGGCCGGCCGGGCCACAGCAAGGATGCGGATGGTCCGATATCAAGCAGGATATGAAGGCCCTGCAGGAGATCATCCTTGACGACACGGGGAAGAAACTCTCCATCCGAAGGCAATGCCTCGGTTCCTGCGGAAAAGTCTTTCAGGCCGTCGGTGTGGAAATGCCCCGGACGATACGGGAAGTGTCGTGACAGTATCCGACTTTCAAAGAGCAAACACCACATGTGGTGCCGAGAACTATGTGAGGGCGCCTGTGTCCACGAAGCAGAAGAACTATTTTTTATGAGCTCGTCATTTTTCGCAGGTGTTAAACTCCAGCTTAAAATACATTGTCAGTCACGGAAGCCGGATAGTTTTCCCGCACCGGTTGGAACAGCTCCAGAAGCACATTATCAGGAGCTGGTGCCATTACATATTTCCAGAATCCAAAATCGGCAATGTCTTTGCGGAATTGAACGCCGCGGGATTTCATGTGGGCTACAAGGGCTTCGAGGTCGTCCGTCTCCATTCCAAGATGATGAATCGCACCTCTGACCTCGTCGCGGGGAGGTTGGTCATAAAAGTGCAGACGGCCCTTTCCTATCTGCAGAAAAACGTTACGCGCCCCGGCCATTTCAATGTCGGCCACGATTATTCCCCCAAACATTTCCTGATAAAACTCAAGACTGGCATTGATGTCGGAAGCAAACAAGTGGGCATGATGAAAATTGACGATCATTTTCTCTATCCTCTTTCTGTTAACTACGTCCATGCTAAAAATTATAAATATTCAGACGGCCATGTTTGTAGCATACCGTTCTGCAATGTCAACTTCTCAGTACCATAGGCGTACGTATATGACATCACGCAGCACATAATTCCGGAGATGGGGGCGTTGCCTGTAGCGATGTTAGTTCGGTCTCCTTCTCCGGTTGTGCCGGCGCGTCCATCCTCAACGCCGCCCGCTTACGGCACGTCAGTTGTATGATGCAGGTCCGCCGGAGGCGGGCTGGGGCGCTTTTTAGGAAGCCGTCAAGGATGGAACAGGCCCCAGGTGCGGCACTACCCAGACAAGGAATTCCGCCGCCGTGATACCATTGCGTCAATCATCCGTCGGGCCACGCCCTTCTTTACCTCCAACCACGCGGCGTTTATAGCGCCACAGATCATGAAATACCGGTCCCCCCGCGTTCGTGCCTGATTTCCCGTCCATAGTGTGACGGTATCGGTGGCCCCCGATTACCTTCACCCATGAAAGCATGAAACAACAAACGGGTATACCCTTTCTTACGGAGGTGACACAAAACTCTTGACGTTACCGTTCTGTTTTTAATAGTAATGTGTCGTGCAGCTTCCGTCGCGAGACACGAAAGACGGGAAAAACGACAACAGAGGGGGGACCATGTTCAAACGCGTTCTGGTACCTGTTGATTTTTCTGAAAAATCGAGGACATCCCTGGACATAGCGATCGATATGGCCAGGCATTATCAAGGTGACATCGACCTTCTTCATGTGATAGAGACCCTCGTGGATGTCGAGTTTTCAGAACTCGAGGAGTTCTATTCGAAACTGGAAAAGAGGGCCTTGAAGAACATGAATGCCCTTGTCGCGACCCACAAGGATGCTTCTCCCGTCATTAACGTCACCGTCGTTTTCGGAAACCGCACCCAGGAAATTCTCAAGTTTGCCGACCAGAGAAAGACGGGGATCATCATCATGCACTCCCACGTGGTTGACCCGGAACGGCCGACCCAGAGTTGGGGGACCATAAGCTACAAGGTTGCCCTGCTTTCACAGTGCCCTGTCATGCTCGTGAAGTAGCCCCGAGGGTTCCATCCTGTTGAGGACATGCCTGTGATCCCTGGAACCACCGCTGAGCGCATCCGGAAAAAACTTCGGGAGAAACTGCTCTCGTATCGCGGAAAACTTCGCGGAGAATATGTCCACCGGATCCTGGGTGACCGCCTCTTCGACCGCGAGATCTGGCGCATGAGTGAGCGCTCGCTGGCGGGCGGTCTGCCCCTGGGTCTCTTTATTGCCTTCACACCCACCATTTCCGTGCAGATGCTGTTGAGTGCCATTCTGGCCATCTGGCTCAGGGTCAATCTTCCCATAGCTCTGGCCGCATGCTGGGTCACGAACCCTCTGACAGCGGTCCCCGTCTACGGGCTGGCATTCAAGCTGGGCCGATGGCTCGTCGGTTGTCTCCCTTCCTTTATCAAGGCCTACGGCTTTCGCGGTCCCACGGCTCATTATTTTGCCAACGGACTCTACCTGGTCATCGGGGGAATAGTACTGGGTACCCTGGCGGCCTTGATGGGATACGTTCTGGTGAGACTCGCCTGGCGAGTATTCAAATGGCGCGAAAGCCCCGACGAGGGGGACGACGAGGACGAGGATCCGGATTGAAACCATGTTCCGTCAAAGGCATCGGCACAGGAACCCGGCCTCTTTTGTTGCCGGTGAGCCTTGACCCGCGTCGGTACAAACAAGCCCCGAATGCCATCGATGCAAACCGGCACTGCCAGGCGCGAGAGGGAGGAGCTTCCCCGCAGCGGAGAGGTCAGATCATGGCATGCAACGTTTCGAGGTGTCTCTGGAGTCGCTTTGACGACACGGGAGCGGCCCGTTTCACTTCGGGGGCGAAGAGGGAAAGGGCATATTCTTCGAGCATCCATGAAAATTCCTCCAGGGCCCGCTGCTTTTCCGGTGAGCTGAAGGCCGGGAGCGTAACACGGATCTCTTCCAGGGCGGCAATGAAAGGGGCCAGGTTCCGGGCCTTCGCCTCGTCTTTGTCCAGGTGGATGATGCCCCGGTCGGCCCTCATGGCGAGTCCCCGAATATAGAAGGGCAGGCGAACCAGACGGTCCGTATCGTACCGCCTGGCGAAGTCGGGAGGAACGAGCCTGTCCAGATGATTTCTCAAACGATCGATGAACGTGACCGCCCGCGTGTTTGTGCCGTTGAGGGCCGCCAGGTCCGCCAGGCGGAGGCGTGTTGTTCCGTAAAGCCCGAGGACCGGCTCGGTGAGAGAGAGAAGACGGGTCGATGCTTCATGAATACCCCTGCGGACCGCGGCTGCTTCGTCGAGGAATGCCTTTTCGGTGCGCGCCGTTCCGTCCAGGAGCTCATCGAGCACCCGTTCCGCCAGCATGCGGGTGATCAGCCTCGATCCCCCCATGGGAACGGTGAGTTTTCCTGTCGAATCGGGCAGGGCGAGGCATTGCATCAGATATTTGAAGTCCTTGGCGAACTGAAGTTTATAAAGTCCGCGAACTCCCTGCCGGTGCGCACGGGTTGCCTCCTCCTCGACATGAAAGAGCCGGAGATGGATTCCTCCTTCTCCTTCGCTTAAGGCGGGGAATGCGCACTCTCGACGATGGCGGTCTCCGTATTCGACACGTTCGGGAACATCACCGATGTCCCAGCGGGTTACGGCGCTTCGCTCCCAGGCACGGCGCTCCTTTTCAAAGAGGCCTTCGAATGTTTCGGTCGCGATTTCTCCGGCAAGCTCCGCCACATCCCGGGATGCCTTGAGTTCCCTGTTTCCCGGACCCGTCAAGGCGTACCGTATTTTCAGGTGTTCCGGCAGCTTGTCCACGGGCCAGGCCGTGGCGGGTATGGCAACGCCGTACCGTCTCTGTATGCTGTCGGCGAGAACCTGTACGAGGGAACCCTCGTCCCTGCCGGCCGTGTCCTTGACGACAGCGTCGACAGTCCCCGCCAGGGGAATCAGCCTTCTCCGGTATTCCTTGGGAAGTCCCCTGATGAGGACCGCTATCTTTTCCCTGAGAAGCCCCGGTATTTTCCAGTCAGGGGATCCGTCCCCTACGACACCGATATGGCGGACGGGAATCTTCAGAGTTACCCCATCATTTTCAGATCCCGGGTCGAAGTGATAGGCAAGGGAAAACCTTCTGCCATCGAGACTGACCTGGTCAGGATAGTCCGCCAGTTCTTCCGGCGGAAGTCGGCGCCGGACATCTTCCTCGTCCATGCGAAGGAACTCGTCGGAACCGCGTTCCCGTATCATCTTTTTCAGGGTCCTGGCGTCAGAGACATCGCAGAGGCGCCGGCGGTAAAAATCCACCAGATCCTCTTCGTCCACCAGCAGGGTACGTTTCCTGATCTTGTTTTCCATGGTCAGCACCCTGTCGATACAGGCCCGGTTATGCTTGAGGAAGGGAAGCACGGGTGAGAGAGCTTCCTCGACGAGCGCCTCCCGTATAAAAATATCCGTTGCTTCTTCAGGGTTTACACGGCCGAAAGAGATGGTCCTTCCCGACACGATGGGCAGACCGAAGAGAGTGACCTGTTCGCGGGCCGTCACCTCTCCCCGGTCGGCGTCGTAGCCTGGTTCTGACCAGGTTTTCCGGCAGAAATCAGCCCCTGCCTCCTCCAGCCATTCGCTTTTGACGGAGGCATTGATCCGGGCGAAGAGCCGTGAAGTTTTTACCATTTCAGCCGAAACGATCCACGATCCGCCTCGGTTGTAACAACCCGATCCCGGGAAAATCATCGCTTCCCGTCCCCTGGCAAAGTGATAGATGTTTTTTTGCTTTTTCATGGCGAATTGAGAGATGTAGCCCGCCAGGATGGATCTGTGAAGCGCTTCGTACAATTCTTCTCCCGTCGGGCGGCGTTTTCTTTTCTGGGTTCCCAGTTCCGATTCATTCAGAATAGCCTTCAATTCTTCCTGAACGCTTCTCCATTCTCTCATCCTCCGGTATGAAAGGAAATGGTCGCGGCACCACGCCCGTTTGCGGTTTTCCGTGGCGCCCGCCCGGGAGTCATCCCTGAAAGCGTGCCAGATGTTAAGAAGGGTTATGAAGTCCGATGACGGGTTGATAAAGGGTTTCAGAGCCTCGTCGGCTTGCCGTTCTCTGTCCTGCGGGCGCTCCCGGGGATCCTGGACGGACAGGGCCGCGGCGATGACAAGCGCCTCTTCCAGGCAGCCTTGGTCCCGTGCATCCAGGATGATCCGGGCGATTCTCGGGTCCAGCGGCAGCCTGGCCATGTGGGTTCCGCGCTCCGTCAACAGGTAATCAGAGCCCCGAGGCTCTATGGCGCCGAGTTCAAGAAGGATGTCATAGCCGTCCCGTACCGCCCGCGGACCGGGTGGATCGATAAAGGGAAAGACCGATATATGGCCAAGCTTCTGGTGCATCATGCGGAGAATCACTTCCGCCAGGTTGGTACGCAGGATTTCAGGTGGTGTGTTACGGGGGCGATTTTCGTAGTCTTCCTCGGAATAAAGGCGGATGCACACACCGCTTTCAACGCGCCCGCAACGTCCTTTCCGCTGGATGGCGCTGCTTTGCGAGATGGCCTTCACGGGAAGGCTCTTGGTTCGTGTCTGGGGGCGGTATTCAGCGATACGGGCAAGACCCGTGTCGATGACATACCGGATTCCCGGTACTGTGATGGATGTCTCCGCCACGTTGGTGGCTACAATTATCTTGTCCTCCCGGGTGGACTGGAAAATGTGCTGTTGGCTCTCCGAGGGAAGTCGTGCGTACAGAGGCATCACACGGGTATTCCGGTAGTCCCTCCCCGAAAGCGTTTCGCAGGTATCCCGGATGTCCTGTTCCGTGGGCATAAAAATCAGTATGTGACCGCGGAGCCCCGCCCGTTTCAGTTCATCCACGGCTTTCAGAGCCGCCTCGATGAAGTCGTCGCCGCCCTCATCGAGGTCGGCCGGATCAAGGGGCCGGTACCGCACTTCAACGGGGAAGGTGCGGCCTGATACTTCTATCATGGGAGCCCTGTCAAAAGCCCGGGAAAACCGTTCCGGGTCGATGGTTGCCGAGGTGATGATCACCTTCAGGTCTCTTCGTTGTGTAATGATTCTTTTGAGGATGCCCAGGATCAAATCGATAGTGACGCTTCGCTCGTGAGCCTCATCGATAATGAGTGTGTCGTATCGTCGCAGGAGCGGATCAGACCGGGCCTCCATGAGCAGTATGCCGTCCGTCATGATCTTGATGCGCGTCCCGAGGCCCGTCCGATCCTCGAAGCGGATCTTGTACCCCACGGATTTCCCCGGTTCTTCCCCCATCTCTTCCGCTATCCTGCGGGCGATTGAAACGGCGGCAATCCGGCGGGGCTGGGTGCAGCCGATGATTCCCTTCGTGCCGCGACCCGCTTCGAGACACATCTTGGGAATCTGGGTCGTTTTACCCGATCCGGTTTCTCCGGTGATGACCACCACCTGGTGCCGGTGGATGGCATCAACGATGTCGTCACGCCCCTCCAGAATGGGGAGCCCCGGTGGGTACACAAGGAGCGGCTGGTGTTTCGGGCGGGGCGGAGTATTTCGGTTTTCCGGCAATGTTTTCACAATTGAGACCATTCAGACATTTCAAGGGTTTCTCGTGAAGAGCCTGCAGGCGGTTTGATTTTTTGTCCTGCCGTATGTATACATTTTTTACGGCTTTGTAAAATGGTATCGGAGACATGCCTCCGGTATTATAACCGGATGCCGTTGCGCGCTCTACCCCTCGCCACCGCTGCGCGCCCTGTGCGTGCTTCATTCCCTGGGATGTGTGCACGCGTCGTACCCCAAGGGCCTGTTTACGGAACCTTTCATTGTGTCATTGAGAGGAGCGCCCGGGATACCGCCGTTTCAGTGACTACCCGGGGTATCGTCATTTCGGGCGGCACTCAAGGAACCGTCATTTCGAGGAGCGAAGCGACGAGAAATCTTTCTTTCCTGCCGTCATTGTGAAAGATTTCTCCCTCCGGTCGAAATGGCGACCGGGAGGTCGGAGTTGACGACGGGGAGGTGGACGGTTCCAGCGATTTTTACGAGACCATCAAAATATATCTTGCTTTATCAGGACCGGTGGTATAGAAATCCGGTTTTCACATCGGAAGTCTCCTTCCCCGTGCCCGCTGCGCGGGGTTTAGAGCCGAGAGGAGGATCACACATTGTGAAACGGTATGAAGTAGTCTACATCGCTTTCCACGACATGTCGGCCGATGAGATCGACGAACAGCTGGAACGGTACCTGGCAATCGTTGCCGAATACAAGGGAGTCGTCGTCAGCGTTGACAGGTGGGGGAAGCGCAGACTCGCCTATCCAATCCAGAAGCGCCGTGAAGGGTATTATGTTCTGATCGACTTCGTCGGTGACAGTGGCATTATTCCCGAGATGGAGCGCCGGTTGCGGATTGATGACAAGATTCTGCGGTTTATCTCTGTAAAAAAGCAAGACAGGGTTGATCTCGAGGAAATTGAACGGGAACGGGCCGCAATCCGTGAAGCGGAAGCTGCCCGGGAGATTCCTGCCTCTGAGACTGTTCCGGAGTCCGGGGAGCCGGATCAGGAGGATGGTGGGCTTTCGCCGGAGACGGAAAGCGAGCCGGTGCCGGGATCGACGGAAGCAGCCAGTGAAGAAAACGTCGAAACGGAGGAGGATTAAGCATGGCACATCCCGCATCGAGACGACCGGCAAGGGGTTCCCGCGGACCGAGGAGAAGATTTTTTCACAAGAAAAAAGTATGCAGATTCTGTGGTGATTCAACCCTGAAAATCGACTATAAGGTACCGGAGGCTTTGAAGAATTTTATCACGGAACGAGGCAAGATACTGCCCCGGAGAATATCCGGCACCTGCGCCAAACATCAGCGTGAAGTGACCGTTGCCATCAAGAGAGCACGGAATCTGGCCCTGTTGCCTTTTATCGTGGCGGAAGCATAAGATAGCCGGGAGCCCTGTTCCGCGCCCCCGGTACGGGGACTGCCGTTCGAGGGATCGTGGTTATCACCGAATTCGTATTCGCCGTTGCCGTAACGCTTGCCCTTTTTGTAATCCTGGCATCCATACCGGTACTGGCACAGATTGGAACCGTGGTCACGCCCCTGCCGGTACTCTATTTTTATTGCCGGATGGGCCGGTTCAGGGGCTTGTTGTACTACGTCCTGACACTGTTCCTTGTTTTCTGGTTTCTCACGTCTTTCGAAGCCCCCGTCGCGACGAGTTATTATTTTATCCTCAGCTCGCTGGGACTGATTCTCTCTGAAGTGCTCAGACTGGATCTCTCAATAGAAAAAACCGTCCTCATTACCTCGGCCGGTCTGCTGATCCTGGTCGTGGCGGTTCTATCCTGGCATGGTGTCAGCAGCGGCCGCGGTCTGTCTTTCCTCGTTGAAGAGAACGTGGCCCGCATCGTCCGTGAGAACATAGAATTGTACGCGGGAACAGGCGCCCCGGCGGCCCACGTTGAAATGATCAGGAGCAAGGAAGCCCGGATTACTGCCGTCCTGCTGGGCGTCATCCCCTCCCTGGTGATCACGGGATGTGCCGTTGTTTCCTGGGTCAGCCTGTTGGCGGGATCGATCCTTTTCCGTAAGAGGAATATGTGGTATCCCGATTTCGGCGACCTTACCCGGTGGAAGCTGCCGGACGGTATAGTCTGGGTCGCGGTGATTACCTTTGCCGTTGCTCTGATTCCCTGGAAGGCAACGCTGCTCATCGGTATGAACGGTCTGATAATCATGCTTTTTTTGTTTATGCTCCAGGGGTTTGCTGTTATTTCCTGTTTTTTTAAGGTGAAACAGGTGCCGCTTTTCATTAGAATCGCCCTGTACCTTATGATACTGATTCAGCCGCTGTTGTTCCTTCCGGTGGCGGTGCTGGGCATTATAGATATGTGGGCGGATTTTCGTAAACCGGCTTTTTCGTCACCGGATTTCCCTGAAGACACCTGATGAACGCGCGGTGCTCCGTCGAAAGGGAAGAGAGATAAAAACCGGCAGCCGCCTGCGTGCTGTACGGGAGAAGGAGATGAACCGATGAAGGTTATTCTGAAAGAAGATGTTGAATCCCTGGGGAAAGCAGGGCAGGTCGTGAACGTGTCCGCGGGCTACGCGAGGAATTACCTGATACCCGGGAACATGGCCCTCGAGGCGAACACCAGGAACATCAAAGTCCTGGAACGTGAAAAAGCCTCGATCGAGGCACGGGTTGACAAGGAGCACCGACAGGCGGAAGAGACGGCGCAACGACTGCAGTCCCTGTCCGTGACCATCGAACGCAAAATCGGAGACCAGGGCAAGCTTTTCGGCTCCGTGACTTCCCGGGATATCGAAGAAGCCTTCGCGGCGCAAGGTATTTCCCTGGACCGGAAGAGTATTGTTCTTGAAGAACCCATCAAGGAAGCAGGCGAATTCGAAGTCAAAGTTAAACTCTACCCGAAGGTGGTGGGAAACCTGAACGTGCGGGTCGTCGGGGAGTCCTGAATATCCGCTGAGGCTCGGCCATGTCTGTGAAAAAAGACGTCGATTACTCACTCCACAAAATTCCGCCCCAGAATCTGGACGCTGAACAGTCCGTGCTGGGGGGAATGCTGCTGGATAACCACGCAATCAATGCGGTGGTCGAGGTTCTCGATGCCGGTGATTTTTACAGCGAGGCCCATCGCAGGATTTATACCGCAATCCTCGAACTGTTCGAGCGCAACGAGCCTTCCGACCTGGTGACGCTCAGCAACATACTGCGGGACAAAAAAGAAATCGACCGCGTCGGCGGCGAAGTCTACCTGGTAAACCTCGTCGACCGGGTTCCCTCGGCGGCGAACATTGTCCATTACGCCAAAATAGTCAAAGAAAAGTCAGTGCTTCGAGGTCTTATCGGGGTGGCCACAGAAATTCTTTCCAAGAGCTACAATCCCGGTGCCGACGTGGACAGCGTTCTTGACCAGGCTGAGCACGCCGTCTTCGATATATCGGAACACAAGATAAAACCTTCCTTCCATCCCATCAAAGGAATCATCAGGGACAGTTTCAAGACGATTGAAACGCTGTATGAGAAAAAGGCCCTCATAACCGGGGTATCCACGGGATACGGCAAAATCGATGAACTGACCGCGGGTCTTCAGAAATCGGATCTCATCATTATTGCCGCCCGTCCCAGTATGGGGAAAACGGCCTTTGCCCTCAATATAGCCCAGCATGCGGCGATCGAGCAGAACATACCTGTGGCGGTTTTTTCCCTTGAAATGTCCAAAGAGCAGCTCGCGTTCCGGATGCTTGCCTCAGAGGCCCGGGTGGACGCGCAACGCCTCCGGAAAGGGTTTCTGGGAGAGATGGACTGGCCCAAGCTTACCACCGCGGCGGGGAGACTGTCCGAGGCACCCATCTATATCGATGATACCCCGGCTATATCCGCCCTGGAAATGAAGGCCAAATCGCGTCGTCTCAAGGCCGAGGCAGGTCTGGGTCTGATTATCCTCGATTACCTGCAGCTCATGAGGGGGCGGGACCAAAATATGCCCCGGGAACAGGAGATATCCGACATCAGCCGTTCGCTCAAGGCTCTTGCCAAGGAACTCAACGTTCCTCTCATCGCGCTGTCACAGCTCAACCGGCAGGTGGAATCCCGGTCCGACAGAAGGCCCTATCTGGCGGACCTCCGCGAATCAGGCGCCATAGAACAGGATGCCGACGTGATCATGTTCATTTACCGGGACGAGGTTTACAATAAGTCCGAAGACAACCCCGAACGGGGTTTCGCGGAAATCGACGTGGGGAAGCAGAGGAACGGCCCTGTGGGCAAAGTGAAGCTCACCTTTCTCAAGGAGTACACCCGTTTTGAAAATCCCGCCTGGGTCCGTGACGAGTACTGAAAAGCCGGCTTCGCCGCCCCATCGGGCGATCCCTCATGATGTGGATCAAGACCGGGATTCCACGCCATCATCACCACCGAAGTACGGCAGGGCGAGCCTCATTTTTTTGAGGGCCTCTTTTTCAATCTGGCGGGCCCGTTCTCTCGTGATATTGAAGGTGTCGCCGATTTCCTGAAGCGTCTTCGGCTCATCCACCATGATGCGGTTCCGTATGATGTAGCTCTCCCGTTCGTTCAGATTCGCGAGCGCGCCGGCGATGTTTTTTTTGACCAGGGCCCGTTCCTCTTTCCTGATGAGCAGATCCTCCTGACTGCTTCCCGTGTCCATGAGCTGGTCGATGAAAAGAGACTCACCATCGCCGTCCAGCGAGGCGTCGAGAGACACGTCCCGATTCGACAGGCGCAGGTCCATTTCAGCCACTTCAGACTCCTTGACGTTAAGCAACTCGGCGGCTTCACGAAAATCCGGGTTTTCCCGGGAGAGGCGTTCCAGGTTCCTTTTGACCTGGTTCAGTTTGAAAAAAAGCTTTCTCTGG
This sequence comes from Syntrophales bacterium, assembly GCA_023228425.1. Taxonomy (NCBI): domain Bacteria; kingdom Pseudomonadati; phylum Thermodesulfobacteriota; class Syntrophia; order Syntrophales; species Syntrophales bacterium. Next base: position 65,880 of record JALOBE010000003.1, on the reverse strand, counting down.
GCCTGGGTGGTTCCTATCTTGACGAGGCTCCAACTCTTGATGATATAGTTCTGCATGTAGGCCCGAATCCACCAGACAGCGTAAGAAATAAGGCGGTACCCCTTGTAGGGATCGAATTTCTTTACGGCGTGCATGAGGCCGATATTGCCCTCCTGGATGAGATCGAGCAGCCTGACGCGGTAATTTTTGTATTCGTGGGCGATTTTCACGACGAAGCGAAGATTCGACGTAACCAGGCGCTCCGCTGCCTCCATGTCGCCGTACTTCCTGAAGCGGACGGCCAGATTGAACTCCTCTTCGGGATCGAGAATCTGGAATTTCTGTATTTCCATCATGTAGTGATCCAGCGTATCTGTAACAGCCGGAAGATTCATGGCGGTTTCTCCTCAAGCGTAATCTGTAATTTTAGTAAAACTACGGGATTAGTCAAGACATATAATAACCATCAGAAATCAATTGAGAATCGTTGCGTGACGTCTCCCGGGCATGTCCAAGAGCGATCTTGACATCCGCCGGAGCTGTGGTTAGGTTATACAAACTGGAAATTATGAAAGAAACGTGGCATGCGATGGATGAAATGAATACGATGATTCTCGATTTTGCGGCGAAGCTGGAAGAGAAAATAGCGGCCAGGGCCGTCCTGGTCAACAGGGATCTCTTTTCTGAAATCAGCGTCATTCCCGAACAGATTCTTCCGGCCCACATGCTTTTCGTAGTCCGGCAAATCGAAGGGCGCGACGAGGAGGAACCGGGACCCGGTGTGGAAGGAATCATTGCCATTCCCGATGTCAATGTCACCCGCATAAGCCAGATGAAAATAGCCATCATAAAAGGCATGGCCGAAGGGCGGTTCGGAAGGGGGGACAAACTGGTATGCCTGACGGGTATTCCCCGGCTGGGATACATAGACAGTATCTTTGTCATAGATGTCGATAGTGAGTTTGAAATCCTGGCGTCGGAGGATATATCCGATTTTTTTCAGGGTGTTCATCCCGAAGTATTCGATGTGATACTCAACATCGCCTTGGAGCTTGCGTCTCAGGGTCGGGAAGGACGACCCGTGGGGACGATATTTGTCATCGGTGACCATGAAAAGGTCCTTGAGCTGTCCCGGCAGATGATTATCAACCCCTTCATGGGATATCCGGAAGAACAGCGAAACGTCATGGACCGGGAACTCCGTGAAACGATAAAGGAGTTTTCAGCCCTGGACGGAGCCTTTGTGGTGCGGGAGGACGGGGTTCTGATGACCGCCGGAAGGCATCTGAACGTTGCCCTGGAGGACAGCAAGGAATTTCCGAAAGGCCTGGGCAGCCGCCACATAACGGCCGCGGGAGTGACAAACGTCACCAACGCCATAGCCATCGTTGTTTCCGAAACAACGGGGACGGTGAGGATATTCAGGAAAGGCAGGATCTTCGTCGATATTGAAAAAGCACTGGCATAAGGAAAAACAAAGGAGACCAGATCGTGAGATTTGACAAGTTTACATTGAAACTTCAGGAAGCGTTCCAACAGGCCCAGTCCCTGGCGGCAACGGAGGGGCACCAGGGCATCGAGGTGGAGCATATCGTGTTGGCGCTCATGGAACAGCCTGAAGGTATCGTTCCGGAAATACTTAAAAAAATAGGATCCGACCTGAAAAGAGTCGAAAGCGAACTCCGGAAGGCGCTGAAAGCTATGCCCTCTGTTTCGGGGCAGGCGGCGGGTCAGCGATATATAACACCGAGGCTCAACGGCGTCATGGACAGGGCCTTCGCCGAAGCGGAGCGCCTCCAGGACGAGTACGTGAGTGTCGAGCATGTTCTCATGGCCGTCGTTGACGGCGACAGTGGCCCGGCGGCACAGATACTCAAGGGTCAGGGCGTCACGAAGGACGCGCTCCTGAAGATGCTTGTGGACATCAGGGGCGGACAGCGTATCACGGACCAGAATCCGGAAGACAAGTACCAGGCACTGAAACGCTTTGCCCGCGATTTCAACGACGCGGCCCGAAAGGGTAAATTTGACCCCGTTATCGGTCGGGATGATGAAATCCGGCGCGTAATGCAGGTACTGTCACGGAGAACAAAGAACAACCCCGTCCTGATCGGAGAACCGGGCGTGGGAAAGACAGCCATCGTCGAAGGGCTCGCCCAGCGCATTGTCAACGGGGATGTTCCCGAGAGCCTGAAGGACAAGCAGGTTGTCGGCCTCGACATGGGGGCCCTCGTGGCCGGCGCGAAATACCGTGGTGAATTCGAGGACCGCCTGAAGGCGGTTCTGAAGGAAGTGACCGAGGCGGACGGCCGGATCATACTATTCATTGACGAGTTGCACACCGTGGTCGGCGCGGGCGCGGCGGAAGGCGCCGTGGATGCCTCGAACATGCTCAAGCCGGCCCTGGCCAGGGGAGAACTCCGCTGCGTGGGCGCCACAACCCTGAACGAATACCGCAAATACATCGAGAAGGACGCCGCCCTGGAACGCCGGTTTCAGCCGATACTGGTACAGGAACCCTCCGTAGAGGACACCATAGCGATTCTGAGGGGCCTCAAGGAGCGCTATGAAGTTCACCACGGCGTCAGGATCATGGATTCAGCCATTGTCGCGGCGGCAACCCTGTCGGATCGGTATATAAGCGACCGTTTTCTTCCCGACAAAGCGGTCGATCTGATCGATGAATCCGCCTCGCGGTTGAGGATTGAACTCGACAGCCTGCCTGCTGAAATCGATGCTATAGAACGAAAGATCATGCAGTTGGAAATTGAGCGGGAATCCCTGAAAAAGGAATCCGACACGGCATCGAAGGAACGCCTGTCGAAACTTGAAAAGGAAATTGAAGACCTCAAAAAATCAAGGGATGGCATGAAGGAATCCTGGTTGCGGGAAAAGGAGGCGATCAAAGCCATACAGACGATCAAGGAACAGCAGGAGGAACTCAAAACAGAAGAGCAGAATGCCCAGCGTGAAGGAAACCTCGCCAGGGCGGCGGAAATCCGCTACGGCACGCTGGTTCAGCTCAACACCGAACTTGAAGCCCGGTTGAAGGAGCTCGGGGAGCTCCAGGCTGAGGGAAAAACGCTGAAAGAAGAGGTCGATGCCGATGACGTGGCGGAGGTTGTGGCGAAATGGACGGGTATTCCCGTGAACCGCATGATGGAAAGCGACATCCAGAAACTTCTGCATATGGAAGAGCGGCTCAGCCTCAGGGTCGTGGGTCAGGACGAAGCCATCAGCGTTGTGTCGAGGGCACTGCGCCGGGCCCACTCGGGGCTCCAGGATCCCAACCGGCCCATTGGATCATTCATCTTCATGGGTCCCACCGGCGTGGGCAAGACGGAGCTTTCCAAAGCTCTCGCGGAGTTCATGTTCGACGACGAGCATGCCATGATCAGGATCGACATGTCCGAATTCATGGAAAAACATTCCGTGGCGCGTCTTATCGGCGCCCCCCCGGGATACGTGGGATATGATGAAGGGGGCTTCCTTACGGAGGCCGTCAGGAGACGGCCCTACGCGGTGCTGCTCTTCGACGAGATTGAAAAAGCCCATCCCGACGTGTTCAATATTCTGTTACAGATACTCGACGACGGGCGTCTGACCGACGGGCACGGCCGCACGGTGGACTTCAAGAACACCATCGCCATCATGACATCCAACATCGGCGGGCAGTGGCTTCAGGACGCGTCCCTGACCAGGGAGGAACAGGAACGGCTTACCCTCGAAGCGCTTCGTGCCACCTTCAAGCCCGAATTTCTCAACCGGCTGGACGATATTATCACCTTCAGAGCCCTTAGCATGGAGGACATCAGCTCGATAGTCGAAATTCAGGTGAGGCTCTTGAGGGAGCGGCTCCAGACCCGTCGGATGGATCTCGAACTTACGGAAAACGCCCGGCGGCACATTGCCGAAGCGGGTTTCGACCCGGCCTACGGTGCCCGGCCCCTGAAGCGTGCGCTTCAGAAAATAGTGGAGGATCCCCTGGCGACAAAAATACTGGAAGGTGCTTTTTCAGAGGGGGACACGATCATCGGCGACGTGGATCAGTCGGGAAGAGTAGTGTTTACCGCCACTTGAGAGAAGGAGTTCCCGAAGCCCCCTTTCCGGAAGTACGGCGGCACCGGAAGTGAGCTTTTTTGTGACAACGCCACACATCTATGTGTCGGAACAACACGGCGCCCGGATACATCCGTCGTGGGGATGTACCGGGCGCGAAAGACAGTACCGGCAAAGACCTTTAGGAACACTATCGATTGTGTCGTTTTGACCGCGGGGAGAAATCCTGTTCGCCGGCGTTAGAAAAGAACGATTTCTCATCGCTTCGTTCCTCGAAATGACACACCACAAAGGTTTCCGGCAGCACCTGTGGAGGAAGATATGTCTGAGAATGATGAAGAAAAGGGGTTTGTGATCAGGGATAGACGGATATTCAGCGACGAGCGCGCGAAAGAACGGGATGAACAGGCCCGGAAAGAAGATCCGGGAGAGCAGGCTTCGAAAGAGACTCCTGAAGAGGAGAAACGGGGAGACGGGCCTTCCGGAGAAGACGGGGGGCCTCCTCCCGTCGGGGAACAGCCCGGGTCGGCACAGGGTGCCCGGGAGCTGCCGAAGATCGATTTTTCGGGCTTCATTTTCTCACTCTACGCCTCAGCGGCCTTTCAATTCGGTGATATGGCCGACCCGGCCACGGGTAAACAGGAGAAAAATCTCCCCGCTGTGAAACAGATGATCGAACTTATTGCGATGCTCAAGGAAAAAACCGAAGGTAACCTCACGGAAGACGAGAAACGAACGATCGAAACGCTGCTTTACGAGCTCAGAATGCGGTACGTGAAGGAATCGTGAGCCCCATCGTTACCAGGAAGTCCCCGGCCAAGGTCAATCTTGTTCTGAAGGTCCTGGGGAAACGGGCCGACGGATTTCATGAAATAGCCGGCCTCATGCAACGGATCAGCCTCTGCGACGAGATGTCATTCTCGCTTGGAGGCGACGGCATTTCCCTTCGCTGTTCCGGAGCCGACCTCCCTGAAAACGCTGACAATATAGCCTTTCGTGCAGCAGTCCTCTTCAGGGAGGCAACGGGAGTTCCCCGGGGAGTTTCCATAGAAATCAGAAAAAGGATCCCCCTTGCCGCAGGACTTGGAGGAGGAAGCTCCAACGCGGCGACCACCCTGACAACATTGAACGACATGACCGGGGCCGGACTGAACGGGGAGGATCTGACGGGCATGGGAGCCGCTCTCGGATCGGATGTTCCCTTTTTCATCCAGGGGGTCTCATCATGCTGGGCATTCGGCCGCGGAGAACTCCTCCGGCCTGTGGAAAACCTGCCGACCCTCTGGTTCGTGATCTGCAACCCCGGCGTGCCTCTTTCAACGGTTGAAGTCTATGGGGCATACAGAATTGGATTGACAAACGAACGGATACAATATACGATCCCGCGACTTCAAACGGTGCGTCAGATCACGGACGGACTCGAAAATGATCTTGAGAGGGTGTCGGAGCGGATCTGTCCTGCCATATCGGATATTAAACAACGCCTTATGGCCGAGGGAGCGCTGGGTGCCCTGATGTCGGGAAGCGGCCCCACGGTATTTGGAATCTTCGAGTCACCCATCGACGCCGAACACGCCGCGAGTCGTATGAGAGAAAAAAAAGGTGCCCCCTTTACGGTGAGCGCCCGTTCGATGTGACCCATGTCCGGAAGGAGGGGGTATGACATGACCTGTTCCCTGGAAGGAAAAAAAGCCCTCGTAACGGGCGGCAGCCGCGGCATCGGAAGGGCGATAGCCCTGGCCCTGGCGGATGCCGGAGTGGATGTTGCCGTGGCGAGCAGGAAGATGCCCGACCTTGAACGTGTGGCCGAAGAAATAAAGGGACGGGGCAGAGAAGCAATCGCCGTTCCCGCCCATGTGGGACGGCTGGACCAGATTTCGGAGATGGTCGAAAAAGTCAGGAACGTTTTTGGAACCATCGATATTCTGGTGAACAATGCCGCCACGAACCCCACCATGGCCCAGGCCATCGATGTGGACGAACGGGGCTGGGATTCGATCATGAACCTCAATCTCAAGGGCCTGTTTTTCACGAGCCAGTACGTGGCGCGGATCATGGGCGAGCGGGGTGGAGGGTCGATCATCAACGTATCTTCTGTCGAGGGAATCACTCCGGGGATTCTTCCGGTCTACTCGATCAGCAAGGCTGGCGTCATATTCGCGACGAAAGTGATGGCCAGGCAATGGGCCCACATGAATATACGGGTAAACTGCATCGCTCCGGGATTAACAAGGACCGAGTTCAGTCGCGCTCTCTGGGACAATCCCGACATTCTCGGCGCGGCCCTCACTATGACGCCCATGGGTCGCATTGGAGAACCGGAGGAGATGACGGGAGCCGTTCTGTTCTTCGCGTCCGATGCTTCATCGGGCTATGTCACGGGACAGGTACTCGCCGTCGACGGGGGGAATACCATTTAGGAGAGCGGGAATAAATCCGGCCCTCAGAGGTTAACACTACGCCTGTTGGGGCGTCGTCAAGCGGTAAGACACAGGATTTTGGTTCCTGCATTCGGAGGTTCGAATCCTCCCGCCCCAGCCATAAGGAAAAGAGAACGACTATGCTCGAAAGGATGAGGGTTTTTTCAGGTAATTCAAGCCTCGAGCTGTCACAGGCCATCTGTGAGAAGCTCGGTATCGCCATGGGCAAGGCCAATGTGTCCACTTTCAGTGACGGCGAGACCCGGGTGGAGATCAGTGAGAATGTAAGAGGCATGGATGTTTTTGTAATACAGTCGACGAGCAACCCCGTCAACCTGTACCTTATGGAGCTCCTGGTCATCATTGACGCCCTGAAACGGGCCTCGGCGGATCGTTTGACGGTGGTTATCCCCTATTACGGATATGCCCGCCAGGACCGCAAGGCCGCGCCCCGGGCCCCCATTACGGCGAAGCTGGTGGCTGATCTTCTCACGGCTGCCGGTGCGAACCGCATCCTTTCCGTGGACCTCCACGCCGGCCAGATACAGGGATTTTTCAATATTCCCGTGGACAACCTCTATGCCATGAACATTCTCCTGGAGTATCTCAAGGTAGCCTATCCCGATAACAACGTAGTGGTGTCGCCCGACACGGGCGGTGTTGCGAGGGCGCGGGCACTGGCCCGACGCTTTGACCAGACCCCCCTGGCCATCGTGGACAAGCGGAGGGATTCTCCGAACGAGTCGGAAGTAATGAACATAGTGGGCGACGTGAAAGGGAGGCGTGCCATCATCATCGACGACATGATAGACACGGCGGGAACGATGGTTCAGGCCGCTGAAGCCCTGCTGGCAGAGGGGGCCTCTGAAGTCGTCGCCTGCAGCACCCATCCCGTTCTTTCCGGGCCGGCCATCGACAGGATTCAGGCGTCACAAATCCGGGAGGTTATAGTAACCGACACCATCGCGCTTCATGAGAAGGCCCGTGCCTGCGACCGGATCAGGGTCCTCACCGTATCGGGGTTGATCAGCGAGGCCATCAAGCGGATCTATTACCACGAGTCAGTCAGTTCTTTATTCGCATAGGAGACAATGATGAAAACAATCGAGGTGGAGGTAACCACCAGAGCAGACACGGGCAAGCAGGCAGCCCGAAAATTGAGGGGAGAGGGCCGGATCCCCGCTGTTTTCTACGGATTCGGCATTGATTCCTTGCCTCTTTCCCTGAATGCCGCGGATTTTTTGAAAAAGCTCGGCAGCGACAAGCCTGAAGGGACCTTCGTGAAGCTGAAGGTGAAAGATGACGCGGGGGAGGTATCCTCAAAACTTGCCGTTGTCAAGGGATTCCAAGTGGATACGCTGAAGAGGAGCCTGGTGCATGCCGATTTTTACGAGATCAAGATGGATCGTGAACTGACGGTCGATCTGCCCGTTCACCTGGTGGGACATCCCCTTGGTATTGAAGATGGAGGGGAGATCCGTGAATTGAAGAGGGAAGTGAAGGTTTCCGGGCTCCCCGGTTCCCTGCCGGACGTCATAGAACTCGATATCAGCGGTCTTGTGATCGGTGATACTCTCAAGGTCGGCGATATCTCTCTGGCGGAGGGAGTAACCGTGCTTGACGGAGAGGATGTGGCGCTTGTGACGGTCGCCGCCGTGAGAGTCACTGAACTCGAGGAAGAGATTGCCGAAGAAGTTTCTGATGATGAGGCCGAGAGAGAGGAAAGCGAAGAGTCGCAGCCGAATATCCGGTGAGGCAGACCGGTGATCCTGGTCGTTGGTTTGGGAAATCCGGGGTCCGCCTATGCCCTGACACGGCATAACCTGGGCGCTGTCGTACTGGAGGGACTGGCGGAATCACTGTCATTACCCCTTTCGCGGCGAGGGCATGAGGCCCGGTACGCCTCGGGGTACGTGGCCACACGGCCGGTCATGCTTGCCCGCCCCGATACCTACATGAATCTCAGCGGGCGCGCCGTGGAGAAGCTGGTTCGTTATTTCAAGATTGACACGCCGGATATCATCGTCATTCACGATGATCTGGATCTTCCTTTCGGAGACATCAGGATCAAGGAGGGAGGAGGTGACGGAGGGCACAAGGGACTGATATCCATAATCGATTATCTCGGCAGTTCCGGATTTGTCCGGGTTCGATGCGGTATCGGCAGGCCGGTCATGAAAGAGATGACCGAATCCTATGTGCTCGGAAAACTGAATGACGAAGAGATGAAAGAACTGCCGCGCATAAAGGATAGGGGTTCCCAGGCGGTACAGGCTGTCATCGGTTCAGGAACACAGAGGGCAATGAACGAGTTCAATGTGAGAGGTCAAAAAACTTCAGATCAGGGGATATGATCGAGGATTATGGAATTTTTAGATCGAAGCAGAAACCCCCGCCCTATGGGTGGGGTAAGAGGGATCGGCTAAGCCGGTCCCGTATGGGTATGGTCTCTAAGGTCGCCCACTGCTATCCTCATGCCGAGTTGTTACCGCAACATCTTGGCGATGAGGAGGAAGCAGTGAGCGGATTTCACAAGGTATCACATACGATATGTCATTGTCAGTATCATATTGTTTGAGTTCCGAAGTACCGTTTTCGGATTTTGACTGGATAGTTCTACTCCCTGCCACTCCCCAGATCAATGACGTACTCATCGGGTCTCATACTTATCCTGGAGAGTATTACTTTTTTGGGGAGCACGATAATCTTGGGGGATTTATCGAGCCCGGCTCTGCTTTTAATGACGATTCGTTCATAAGAAAAGAGCCCTGGCATGCCTGCCGACCGATTATGCGAAGGTCCCTCCATACGGCATCACTCCTTGATCCGGCCTACTCGAACAATATCGACTGCACAATAAAGCAAAAGGCTTTTATCTGCCCTCGTATAGGGGAATATTCAACATATGGTTTCCCTGTTATTCACGATGATCCTGGCCTGCCTTTTGATTCCATCAGGATGAAGGCGGGCGGGGGAACTGCCGGTCATAAAGGGCCGGCATCTATCGAGTCTAACTTGGGAACTTCCGGTTTTATGCAGGTGAGACCGGGTATTGGCAAACCAGTTGACAAATCCCGAATAGAGGGTTATGTGTTGGAGCCTTCCGAAAGTCATTGAGCGGGCGGCCGATGCGAGCGCTGAAATCGTTTTGAACGGTCTGCAGAAAGCCACAGGCAAGTACCAGACAAAAAATATCAATCTTCGAAAAGAGGAGGACTAGTTTAATGTTTGAAAGCAAGAAAAGCGTTTGGACATTTTTACTGAGCGGTTTAATCGTGCTGCTGTCTGCCGGCGCCGCTTGGGCTGCTGAAGTCAATATCCAGTTGCCTAATCTTGCCGAGGTTTCCTTCATGGGCGGCGCTCTCGGAGGGATGACGATTCTGAACGTCGGCATCATCATTTCTCTGATCGGTATGGGCTTCGGTGTCCTGCAGTATGCTCAGACCAAGAACCTGCCGGCGCACAATGCGATGCTCGACGTTTCCCAGACGATTTGGGAAACCTGCAAGACCTATCTTTTCCAGCAAGGCAAGTTCCTTACTGCTTTGTGGGTTCTCATCGCGATCTGCATGATTTATTACTTCGGCTGGCTGGCCGATCAGTCCATGGGTCGGGTCCTCATCATCCTGCTCGCTTCGGTTGTCGGTATTCTCGGTTCCTACGGCGTGGCCTGGTTTGGAATCCGGATCAACACGGTGGCCAATTCCCGCGCCGCTTTTTCGTCTCTGTCCGGCAATCCCCTCAGCATCGTCAACATCTGTCTGCGTTCCGGTATGAGCGTCGGCCTTCTTCTGGTCAGCGTTGAGCTTTTCGTGATGCTCCTTATCCTGGCATATATTCCGCCGGATCTCGCCGGAGCCTGTTTCATCGGTTTCGCGATCGGTGAATCACTGGGCGCTTCCGTGCTCCGTATCTGCGGCGGTATCTTTACGAAAATTGCCGACATTGGTTCCGACCTGATGAAAATCGTTTTCCATCTTCCGGAAGACGATCCCAAAAACCCCGGTGTTATCGCTGACTGTGTGGGTGACAACGCGGGTGACAGCGTCGGCCCCTCGGCGGACGGTTTTGAAACTTACGGAGTAACCGGCGTTGCCTTGATCGTTTTTCTCTCGTTGGCGTTAGCCTCCACGCCTGAAATGGGCGGAAAACTGATCATCTGGATTTTTGCCATGAGAATATTGATGATCCTCACATCCCTGGCCTCCTACTTCATCAACCACGGCATCAGTTCGGCCGCATTCGGCGACAAGAAAGAATTCGACTTCGAGCAGCCGTTGACCAATCTGGTCTGGATCACCTCGATCGTTTCCATCACGGTTACCTTTATCGCCAGCTATTGCCTGCTGGGCGACCTGCCTGTTGAGTACAGCGGGCTGTGGTGGGCGCTGGCTATCATCATCAGCTGCGGCACCATTGCAGGCGCGCTGATTCCTGAATTCACCAAAATCTTCACCAGCACTTCGTCGCGTCACTGCGAGGAAACAGTCAACGCCTCCCGTCAGGGTGGTCCTTCGCTCAACATCCTGTCGGGTCTGGTTGCCGGTAACTTCTCGGCTTTCTGGATCGGAATGGTGATCATGTCCCTGATGTTCATCTCTTACATGGTGTCCCAGCATGCAGCCATTCTGGCTATTATGCCTGAAATCTTTAAATTCGCCGCGCCGATCTTCGCCTTCGGTCTGGTGGCTTTCGGTTTCCTGGGCATGGGGCCTGTGACTATCGCAGTGGACAGCTTTGGTCCGGTGTCCGACAACGCACAGTCCATTTATGAATTGTCGCTGATCGAAAGCCGTCCGGACGTAAGAGATGTCGTCAAAAAAGAATACGGGATTGCGCCTGATTTTGAAACTGCGAAGCACTTCCTCGAGTCCGCCGACGGTGCGGGCAATACCTTCAAGGCGACAGCCAAACCGGTGCTCATCGGCACGGCGGTTGTCGGAGCCACCACGATGGTATTCGGCATCATCATTTTGCTCGAGAATCTGTTCGGTAACATTGTTGCAAGCCTGTCGCTGGTGCAGCCCGAGATCATTCTGGGCCTGATCACCGGTGGTGCGGTCATTTACTGGTTCACCGGTGCGTCCATTCAGGCGGTGACCACCGGCGCCTATCAGGCCGTCGTGTTCATTAAAAAGAATATCAACCTCGATAAAGAGGAAGCCTCCATTGAGGATTCCAAGAAAGTTGTTCAGATCTGCACGCAGTATGCGCAGAAGGGGATGATCAACATCTTCATCGTGATCTTTTTCATGACACTGGCCCTGTCGTTCTTCAACCCCTACTACTTTATCGGTTATCTGATCGGCATCGCCTTCTTCGGTCTGTTCCAGGCGATCTTCATGGCCAATGCCGGCGGTTGCTGGGACAACGCCAAGAAGATTGTTGAAGTCGATCTGAAGATGAAAAACACCCCGCTGCATGAAGCAGCCGTTGTGGGCGACACCGTCGGCGATCCCTACAAGGACACCTCGTCGGTTTCTCTGAACCCGATCATCAAGTTCGCGACGCTGTTTGGCCTTCTGGCCGTGGAAATTGCGGTCACCATGCCCAACGCCAACGTGAGAGTCGGCCTGGCAGTCTGCTTCTTTGTGGTTGCTCTGGTCTTCATCTACCGTTCTTTCTACAGCATGAGGATCGCCAGTGATAAACTGGGAGAATAATTTCACATAACCTTTTTAAACAAAAAGGGCGTTCCCCCAAAAGGAGCGCCCTTTTTTATGCTTCCCGTGCCGGGGAAAAGATGCAACTATTTTTAATGTGCATTCCGTTTTATCCGGAGGTCCGATCTTCCCGGCAAGCCGTCCCGGGGCTTCGCTCGCCGGTCGCTTCGCCTGCCGGCCGATCGTGTTGTGGAGCTCCGGTCCATCGACAGTGTTTCACACGAGACGATCCGACGTGTTTTAAAAAAACGAGATCAATCCCTGGAAGAAAGTCTGCCGGGTAATTCCGCCGGAGGGAAACGGCACTTTTGTCACGGCGATGGAGCGGGTTCTCGACGTCCTTACAACGCCGTTTTTCCTGTGGTATGCATGGACGAGACGCCGCGCCGGTTGATTCGGGAAACGTGCGCCGCTTCCGGCAGGACCACAGGAACCGGAGCGGTTCGACTACGGGGGGTGAAACACAAAAGAAAGAAGGAAGGTTTCGACGCCATGATGAAACCTTCCTTCCGTTATATGAGCTGCGGGCGTTCTGCCTTGCCGTCCGCCCGTCAGGTTCAGGGGGTGCCGGTGGGGGGAAAGGAGGGAACCGAAAACCGCCCACCGGCAGGTGTAAGTATCTGTTGGTAGTAATGCTGCTGTTGTAAGAGAACACCCCTATAACTTATGGTGGAATACTAACGGTACGGGCAGGATGAAACAATGGGAGTGTTTCTGATTTTGCGGGGGCTAAAATCCTTACATGGCATAAGGGATTGGAGCGGTTCTTCGACCTCCTGTGAGATCGTCATTGTTTGTCGTACCGGGAAAAGTGCGTTGAAAACACGGCCCGTCCCTGGGTCAGAGAGCGCAGGTCTGTGGAATAGCCGAACAGGTGCTTAAGGGGAACTTTCGCGCGAATTTCACTGACGGGAATTTTTTGCGTTATACTCACCACTTCACCGTTTCTCGAATTAATGTTTCCTATGATCTCACCCATGAACTCGGCGGGGCTCAGGATGTCGACGATCATGATCGGTTCCAGGAGTACGGGGTTCGCCCGGGCAAGACCGTTCCGAAAGGCCGTGGAGGTTGCTACCTGGTACCCCAGTTCCGAGGATTCTCCCTCGCGATAGCCGATACGCTGTATCCTGACGATAACATCGACAACGGGATAGCCGGCTATGGGACCGCTCAGGGAAGTGTCACGGATACTCTGCTCGATGATAGGGTGAAACGCTGAGGTGACGGCGGTCATCTCGGTTTCATCAATAATGGCAATGCCCGCGCCTCGGGTATTGGGTTCCAGCTTCAGGGTCACATGACCATAGTGTTTCTTTTCGCCCAGTTTCTTGTCGAACACTTCTTCCGATTCGACCTCGGTTTCTATGGTTTCACGGTAGACTACGCGAGGTTTCCCGACATTGACGCTGGTATTGAATTCTCTCACCAGACGGTCGATAATGATTTCCAGATGCAGTTCCCCCATACCGGATATAACGGTCTGGGCAGTTTCTTCATCAAACTTGACCGTAAGTGTCGGGTCTTCCGTGGTCAGCTTTTCCAGGGCCAGAGACAGGCGGGACTGGTCGTCGGGAGTTTTCGCCTCGATGGCCTGGGAAATAACGGGTTCATAAAACTCCATGCTTTCAAGGAGAACAGGGCTGGATTCATCGCAGAGCGTGTCCCCTGTGACCGTGTCTTTCAGGCCGATGGCAACAACAATATCCCCCGCCACGGCATGGTCCACCCGTTCACGCTTGTTCGCGTGCATCTTGATCAGCCTGGCGACCCGCTCCCTTTTCTGCCGGTTCGCGTTGTATACTTCGGAGCCGGATGTGATACGCCCCGAGTAAATGCGCAGATAGGTAATCTTTCTTCCTTCGTCGGTCATCACCTTGAAGGCAAGCGCCGTGAGCGGGGCCTTTATTTTGATGTCCCGCACTTCCCGTTCGCCCGTGTGGGGGTTGATGCCCGACACGGGGCGAACCTCTTCAGGCGACGGCAGATAATCAACGATTCCGTCAAGTAAGGGTTGGATTCCCTTGTTGCGAAGGGCGGATCCACAGAAAACGGGGACCGTTTTCAGGGCGAGGGTGGTCCGCCTCAGAGCGCTCAGAATATCCTTTTCCCCTATGTCCTCTCCTTCAATATATTTTTCGGCCATCTCATCGTCCGATTCAGCAAGGGCCTCGATCATTGTTTCCCGGTATGTTTCAGCCGCTTCTCTGTGTCGCCGTGGAATATCCGAAACGTCACAGGTGACGCCCATGGATTCATCATTCCAGGTCAGGTATCGCCGTCCGATGAGGTCGATGATGCCCTGAAAGGTTCCTTCGTCAAAGCAGGGGATCTGGACGGGTATGGCCGTCGACGCGAATCGATCGTTCATGGTATTGATGGTCTGAAAATAATCGGCTCCCGGCCGGTCAAGCTTGTTGATGAAGGCGATTTTCGGAACGCCGTACTTGTCGGCCTGGTGCCATACGGTTTCCGACTGGGATTCCACGCCGCCGACGGCGCAAAACACTACCACGGCGCCGTCGAGAACCCGCAGGGAGCGTTCCACCTCTATGGTAAAATCCACGTGTCCCGGCGTATCGATGAGATGAATTTCATGGTTCCGCCAGGGGCAGGCGGTCACCGTCGAGGTTATGGTGATGCCCCGTTCCTGTTCCTGGGGCATCCAGTCCATGACGGCCTCACCGTCATGGACTTCGCCCAATTTATGGGTTTTGCCCGTATAAAACAGAATTCTCTCCGTGACGGTTGTTTTGCCCGCGTCGATATGGGCCACAATGCCGATATTGCGTATTTTCGAGAGTTTCAGCGAACTCACCGCGATAATCCTTTCGCGTTCCGGATGTCCGGCGACAGGAGGGCCGCCGCAGCTCCTCCCGTCAGCTTCGTTCTTGAATGATCAGTTCGTCGTTCATTCCTAAGGGAGATGAAATATCCATGTGACCTTTCAGGGTTTCCCGGGTCGCTCCCTCAACCTGGATCATTACCCCGGTCAGGGAAGGGATATTCTTGACGATGGTGTTGCTTATGGAATAGATGGTCATCATCTCGCTGGCGCTGCCTCCAGGGTGGTGGTCAACAAGGGTTTTCCTGAAATTAACGACGGCGAGGTCACGTTCCCCTATGGTTACGTTGATCAGTTCCGCCTCCGTCGGGATGGTCCTCATGCCGCCCTGACGGGACCCTTCGATGAGTGCCGTTACAAGGAGGGCCGCCCGCTCTTCGCGCGAGTCCGATTTTGTCATATACCGGACTTCGGGTACGAGAAACCGTTCATTGGCATCGGCAAAGAACAGAGTCACCTGCTCTTTTTCCTGCCGTGCCGTGACGGTTCCCGTACGTGTAGCCGTACCTGTAGTGGGTGGGTACAGAGAATCAAAGAGAGTCACGAAGAAAAAAATGAGAAAACCTGCCAATACGGCCACGATGATGCCGAGCATTCCCATTCTTCGTTTCTGTCTGCTCTTTTTTGCCCGAAGCTGTTTCGCTTTTTTCTCTTTCTTGTTTGCCATTGCCGGTTCGGCTCCATGCTGTAATGATCACCGTCTGTTCAGTGTGAATGCCTGCCTTGTTCCCGAGCGGCGTCGGGGGGCGGCAGAATGGCAAGGATTGTCCGTGCTTTTGTCGCCGCCTCCGACTCGGGAGCCAGGTCGATTGCCCGGCGTAATTCCCTGACGGCATCGCCTGTCATACCCTTTGCCAGGAATGCTTCTCCCAGAGCGTACCGGAAATCAGCCACGTAAGGTGCCATTCTGACGGATTCCCGAAGATGCTTCAGGGCTTCATCGGGCCGGTCCATGGTCAGGAGCAGGGTTCCCATGTTCATGAGTACCAGGGGAAGAATCCTGTTGGGCCGGACCCTCGCCGCTTCTTCGAAGAATGACAGCGCCCGGTCGTCGGCTCTCTGCTCACGCCAGGCCCTGCCCATATTGAAAAGCGAAAATTCAGGCGTGTCATAGAGAATATTTTCCAGGGCTTTCTGAAAGTAGCTGATCGCTCCGGAGTAGTCTTTTTCTTCAAATCGAATAAGGCCGAGGTAGTTGAGCGCCTCCGAGTAGTCAGGTCTGAGTTCCACGGCACGGATGAAGGCCGACAGGGCGTCCCCTCTCATTCCCCGGGCGTAATACGAAACTCCCAGGTGATAATATACGCGGGGGTCGTCGGGATTCAGCCGCCGCGCTTCGAAAAGTTCCCGAAGAGCCTCGGTGAACTGACCCGATTCAATGCTCGCGATGCCCGTCCGCAGGTGCATCTCGGCCATTTCCCTGTTGCGATAGTCCGTCGCGCAGGCCGACGCCATGACGAGCGGCACCACCAGCACGGCCACGAGGCCGCAGTGCCGGAAGAGCTGAGCGGCACGGGTCATCGTGGCCTAGTCCTTTCCATTGATCCACCAGTCGCTCTTTTCCCCGAACCACCATTCAGAGGAGTCTGTTTCCATGATGGCTGTCGCCAATGCCTTTGCCCTGTCCGTCTGCAGCCGCCTGAAGGCGTAGGAGATCCATTCAGCGCTGTACTTGTTTCCGAGGTCACCGTATTCCTTGAGTTGAAGAATAAGGGCGAGCTGGTCCGCGTCACGGGCCATGATCGCCTCCCGCGTCTCCCCCTCCCTGAATTCCGCAAGAACTTCCTTCACCTCGGCACCGAAAGGGAGCGTGCCGGCGAGATCATTGACCGCCTTTTCTTCGTCCACGGTGACATACTTTTTGTTGACGTAATTCATGTCTCCCGTTCGCGCCTCGGGCAGGTCGTGCATGAGGCAGATGCGGAGAACCTTCAGCTCATCCACGCCCGGTTCCAGTTTCGAGAGCGCGTAACCGATGTACAGTGTCCTCAGGATGTGCTCGGACACGGACTCCCGCCCCGACCCAAAAAACTGGAATCCCGATCGGGGCGTCTTCTGCAACATGCCGACTTCGAACAAAAAATTGACGATATTCTTCATGATTTATCTTTTTTGAGAATCCCTATCCTCGCATCCATCATGGAAGAGATTTTCTTTATTTCCAGCTGGAGCGATGCGATGCCCTCCGGTTTCATGGCCGCCACCCGATCGATCCGTTCCTTCCAGTACTGAAGAACGGCGATTTCATTCTCGCGCATCTTCTTTTCCACTCGTGCCTGGATTTCCTTGACCAGGCCCGGACCGGGACGAGAGTCTTTCACGGCTGCATCCTTTCATGGGGGACAGGTTCATTCCTGTCACAGGGTACGCGCGGCACGCATGGAGGGGAATGTATATCAGTTGTTCCGTCTTTGCAACTCAAGAATAGGAGCGCCCTTCCCGTTTGACTTTGCCCGGTCGCTGGGCTAGCATACGCAAAAGCGGGGAATCAACCTATCTTTTTCTTCACCGGGGCAGGCCGTTCCGGTAACGGGAATTGCTGGTGGCTCCATGATACAGGGTCGTCTTCTTCCGGCGTTGCTGATCGCCCTTTTTCTTGCGGGGAGTATCGTTCCTTCATCATCCTTTTATTCCGAGGAGACGGTGACACTGTCCTTTTCCCGGCCTTCTCACCATCCCCGGAAGACCGGGGTCTATGAAGTCCAGAAGGGGGATTGGCTTGTTAAAATCGTCATGAAAGAGCTGTCTCTGTCATTGACGGAGTCAATGAAGCTGCTCGGTGAAATACAGGCGTTGAATCCCGGCATCGACAACCCGGACGTTCTATCTGTCGGCCAGCTCCTGGTGCTTCCCGTTCGTGACGGGGCTGATGCCTCCGGAAGCTCCGCCGGACACGAGCCGGATAGGCTATCGATACCGGGGAACGAACAGAAACGGGGGGCCGGCGAGTATATCGTCAAGTCCGGAGACACGATTTCGTCCATACTGAAAAGACAGCTGGGCATTTCCTTCGGTGACGCCATGAACTACCGTGCCGTTCTCGCGGCCGCCAACCCGCACATAAAGGACCTGAACAGGATTTACCCCGGTCAGACGGTAATCCTTCCCATGGCACGGCAGAGGGTTCCGACGGGAAAACTCGCTTCATTCACCCTGTCGAAGGAAGGGCTCTACGCCTTTTTGAGAGACCTTCTTGCCGTGTTCGGAGGCGAGGGTATCGATGACGGCCACTACTACATTCCCCTGCGACCGGGGTATATGACAGTGGATTGCTCCGTTGTCCCCGTGGTTGAATTTTCCGACGGGACGAGGATCATGCTGGACCGTGACGGCAGGATTCCCCCCGCAGTCGCTGAGACACTGGAGGCTCGGTGGAATACCTTCCACATCCTCTCGGGAATGGGTGGAGATATGCTCCAGGTCGCGCTTGACGAGGTGGTTCGGACCAGGGGCGCGGAAGACGGGTATGAGACACGAGGCCGTTTGGTGCGCATCGGTACGGGTTCCTCCGAGGCAACGGTTTTTTTCGATGTCCTGATTCCTGTCGGCCGGGTCGGTCTTCCGGCGCCAATCAACACCCTGGGCATCAGGCTTCTTCGTGACGACGGTGAATCACTTCCACCCCCTTTGAAGAGCTTTATCGCCAGGCAGGGCATAGAAGTCATCGAACTGCTCGAAGGTGAAGGCCCTCTGGCGGCTACGGTCTGCGGCGGGTCGTCGCCGCCGGCGCGCCTGGCCGGGGACGCGGTAGCGGCGGCGGAAGATTTCATCGGGATGCTGGGCTATGCCCCTCGGCGGGATGTTCCGGTCAGTGTCTACAGTGTGGATCGGGACGGCTTCAATCTCACCGTGGAGGCCGAACTGCTGCTGGAGGCGTCCGGCAGGCGGATTGTCGTCACGGCGCGGGAGACCCTTCTCCAATTTCAGGATATCCTTGAACAACAGGGCATCTCGATCGTAAGTCTTTCGGATGCAGCGGGAAAACAGGCCATGATCAGGTCGATCGCGTCCCTGCTGGATCTGCCCCTCAGGGAGGACAGGCCGGTCTTCCACCTGTCCGGAGAAGGGGAGGCGAGAGGAGAGCGGGTACAATGTCGAGCTCTGCGCCTTGGGGGTGGCGAAGGCTCCATTCTGTTCGTCGAAGATGATTTCGATGTCGATCTGTACCGTTTGCTGAAAGAGCGGTGGAACGTAGAGGTGGTTGTCTATTGAGCGTGAAGGCGATCGGTCTGTTTTCGGGAGGCCTGGACAGCGTACTTGCCGTGAAAGTCCTGCAAGACCAGGATATCGAGATCATCGGCATTGCCTTTGAAACTCCTTTTTTCGGTGCCAAAAAAGCTCGGAATGCGGCGGAAGCGATCAATCTTCCTCTTAAAGTCATCGATTGTACGGAAAAACATCTGGCGATGCTCAAGGCGCCCCGCTATGGCTATGGCAAAAACATGAACCCCTGCATTGACTGTCATGCCCTGATGCTTGAAATGGCCGGCGGGCTTATGGCGGGAGAGGAAGCGGACTTTCTGTTTACAGGGGAGGTCCTGGGGCAGCGTTCCAAGTCGCAGACCGGCCAATCGCTCAGGCTTGTTGCAAAATTGTCGGGGCTCGAAGGGTACATACTGCGGCCCCTGAGCGCGTTGCTTTTGCCTGAAACCATTCCTGAAATCAAGGGGAAAGTGGACCGGAAGCGCCTGCTCGATATCCGGGGCAGGGGCCGGAAACGCCAGATAGCCCTGGCGAAACACTATGACCTGTCATCCTATTCAAACCCGGCAGGCGGATGTCTCCTCACGGACCCCGTCTTTTCCCACAGGCTGAGAGATCTTTTCGACAGGGAAGAACACCCGTCCATCAGGAACATCGAACTTCTCAAGGTTGGGAGACACCTGAGAATCGGCGACGACGTGAAGATTGTCGTTGGGAGAAACAAGTCTGAAAACGAGATGATAGAACGGCTTGCCGAACCGGGCGACAGCATCGTGAATATCCCCGGTGTTCCTGGGCCCCTGGTAATCATTCCCGGTGGCGGCGACGGGAAGACCACCCGAGCGGCCGCCGCGATCTGTGCCTTCTACAGTGACGCGCCCGATGATATCCCTGTTGAGGCGGTGGTGAGCCGCCGGGGGATGACGCGAAGCATTATGACGCGGGCGGCACGGCGGGAACAGGTACGTTCCCTGATGATAGAACGGCCCGTTCCGGTAAGGTGAAGGGGCAGACCGTGGCGGTGGACTATCACCCGGTACCGACGGGCCGATGAGGCCTGGTTCACCCCTCAGGCACGATGTTCGGGCCTGAGAAGATCCTCGACGGTCTTGACGGGGGCGAAAGTGGACAGGGGAACCTCCACGAACACCGTGTTCCAGCAGGCCATGGCTCCGTTCCAGAGGCCGGGATGCTCACAGGCCTTCAAGGAACGTCCCTGGTGGGATTTCTCCGAAACCATGAAAGATTCGCCATCGCTGAAGCCGTACAGATCGAAGGGATTTCCCCGGTAATCCCTGAGACCGCAGACAAGATCGACGGGATTGAAGTGCGTCGCGGCATTCCAGATGGATACCTGCTCTTCGGAGCCGGTGTCGATCTGGTTTTTCTCCACCACCTGGAGAGACTGAGAGCCGTCGTTTCCGTTAACCCAGAAGGGTCCTCCACCGGGTTCCCCTTCATTTTTCACCATGCCGCAGATCCGGAAGGGACGGTCCAGTTTGCAGAACAAGTAGTCCGCTTTTTCTTCCGCGGTGAATCCGTCAAAGGCGGCCGGGGGTCTGAGGGACAGCTCGAGCCGGCAAAAATCCTCCATGCGTGCAAGGTCCGAAGGGCTCCACTCCCCACCATCGAGCATGTCCAGGTATGAAGCGGCCTGTTTCTGGAGGACAAGCAGATACCCGCCCAGGAGTTTCTTCCAGATCACCGTTTCGGTTTTGATGCGGTCGGGTGTTATGTTGTCGATGTTCTTGATGTATACGATATCACCGTCAAGTTCGTTCAGGTTTTTAAGCAGTGCCCCGTGTCCCCCGGGACGGAAGATCAGGGAACCCGAATCGTCCCTGAAAAGTTCGTTATCCATGGTCAGGGCGATGGTGTCCGTGGAGGGATGCTGAACGGAGAGGTCAACCTGGAAAGACAGCTGTAATCGCCTCTGAAGCCGGGCGAGTATCCGGTCCAGATGGTCCCCGACGGTCCGGAGGTGTTCCGGTGACAGGGTCAGGTGAAGTCGGCACAGGCCGTGATCGTCGGCCGTGTGAAGGGCCGCCTCCACCATCTGTTCCTCCAGGGCCGTGCGGAACTCATCACCGTAATCATGAAAAATGATGAGTGCTTTGGGCAACTCGCCGTAGGAGAGCCCCCGGCGGGTGAGGATGAAATCGAGTGCCCGGCTGCACCCGTCGCCGCCGGAGGGTTCCTCCCGGAGAGACTCTTTCATGGCCGCCTCGAGAGCCCTGTAAAAGGGGTACCGTGGAAGCTCTTCCATGAATCGTCGTTTCTCTTCCCCATCGTCGCCGGAGAGCAGGCGGAACCAGTTCTCGAACATCCTGCTGGCCGCTCCCGAGGCGGGAATAAACTTCATGACCCGTCCCCGTGAGCAGGCCTCGTTGTATGCGTCTGTCAGGGCCTTGAAAGAGGAGTCTCCGATCGTCAGTATTCCGTCCCCCGGAGAACAGGGTCTGTTAAGCGAAAGGGGCCGGGGCCCCCGTTTCAGACGTTTAATCTGCCGCAGTACCTCTTCTTCGGTCATGCCCTGGTTTTTGATGACTTCCCTGTCAGTGCCGCTGAAGAGGATGCCTTCCATGAGCGATCAGAACCTCCCCGTTTCGTCGCTTTAATTCCCGTCACGGCCTGCCGGCTTCGAAAAATGTGAGATTCATGGCGGCTTCGCAACGCCGCAGCCGGTTCTTTTTACGAAGCCGTCATGTCTTGGTTCTTGACAAATTCACTGCCGATTTTCTATAGTCAAGGCACATTCACCGCCACCCGCGTTTCCTCCGGCGGACGCAGTATAATGAATTAGGGGAAACAAGTCAAACCACCGTTTTTCCACAGTAATCAAGAGACAGGAGACCCACCATGGCACAGATTGACGCTTTTTTCAAGCTCATGAATGAACAGGGAGCTTCCGACCTTCATCTGGTATCGGGGCAGCAGCCGGTGATACGCATTCGAGGAGAGATGGAGCGCATCAAGTACAATGTGCTTGAAAACGATTCCCTGAAGGCACTGCTCTACGAAATCACGCCGGAACACAAGATAAAACAGTTCGAGGAAACGGGAGATATCGATTTTGCCTATGAAATACCGGAGCTTGCCCGTTACCGGGCCAACTTTTTTCAACAGAAATACGGCATCGGCGCCGTCTTTCGGGAAATTCCCAGCACAATCATGACCGCCGATCAACTGGGCCTTCCCCCGGTCATCAAGAAGCTCGCCTCCCTGCCCCGGGGGCTGGTTCTGGTAACGGGACCCACGGGCAGTGGAAAATCCACGACCCTGGCGGCCATTATAGATGAGGTGAACAGGACGAGGAAGGATCACATCATCACCATTGAGGATCCTATAGAATTCGTTCACCAGAGCAAGAACTGCATTGTGAATCATCGGGAAGTGGGCGTTCACACCAAGTCCTTCTCCGCTGCCCTCAGAGGCGCTCTTCGCGAGGATCCCGACATCATCCTGGTCGGTGAAATGAGAGACCTGGAGACTATCTCGCTGGCCGTTGAAGCTGCTTCCACAGGGCACCTGGTTTTCGGTACCCTGCACACGACGAGTGCCGCCAAAACTCTGGACCGTGTTATCGAAGTGTTCCCGGCGAATCAGCAGGCCCAGATACGGTCCACCCTGGCCGACGGCATACGGGCCGTCATCGCCCAGGTGCTTTTCAGACGCATCGACAAGAAAGGCCGGGTCGCCGCTATGGAAATTCTCATCGCCACTCCGGCAGTCCGAAACCTCATACGGGAGTCGAAGACCTTCCAGATTCCCTCCATGATTCAGACGGGCCGGAAATACGGTATGCTGATGCTGGACGACGCCATCTTCGAGCTTCTTCAAAAGGGCTGGATCAGCGCCGATGAAGCCTACACCAAGTCCAACGACAAGGCCAGGTTCAGGCCTTTTCTGAAAACGCCGCCCACTGACTTTACGGAGGTTTGAGCGTCACACGGCACGAGATGCCCACGGACCAGCGATGAGAGGTGCAGGTCATGAAAAAACAGGAAATAGACTACATACTCAACAAGATGCTTGATTCCCGGAAAAGCGTGTCCGACCTGAACATTACCGTGGGGAAACCTTTCCAGGTGGAAAGTCACGGTGAACTTATCGCCGTGGACATGGACCCCGAATTCAGGAAGCTCACTCCTTTTCAGACGGAAATCATGGCCCTCAACCTGATCAACCAGGATCGGCGGCTCACGGAGTTCCTGATCAAACAGGGTTCATGCGATTCCTCCTACGGACTACCGGGAAAGGCCCGGTTCAGGGTCAATATTTTTTCTCAGAGGGGTAACTACTCGATTGTATTGCGGAAACTTGAAACCCAAATTCCCACGCGTCAACAGTTGAACCTTCCCGATGCCTTTGAAAAGATGTCACAGGAAAGGAACGGTTTTATTCTGGTGACGGGGGCCACGGGAAGCGGAAAGTCGACATCGCTGGCGGCGCTTCTCAACGATTTCAACGAGGAGAAGTCCATACACATCATTACACTCGAGGATCCCGTGGAATTCCAGCATGAAAGCAAGCAAGCCACATTCAACCAGCGGGAGTTGGGCACCGATTTCGACAGTTTTGCCAACGGCCTGAGGGCGGCTCTCCGGCAGGCGCCCAAGGTTATCCTGGTGGGTGAAATGCGCGACCGGGAAACCGTTGAAATCGGTCTCGGCGCGGCGGAGACGGGGCACCTGGTTCTCAGCACCCTCCACACGGTTGACGCGGGACAGACCATTAACAGGATTCTGGGTATGTTTTCCACGGAAGAAGAGAACCAGATCCGCATCAGGCTTGCCGACACAGTGCGCTGGATCGTATGCCAGCGACTGCTTCCCAGGAAAGGCGGAGGTCGGGTCGCGGCCTTCGAAATCATGGGATCCAATCTCCGGGTGAAGGACACCATACTGCACGGGGAATCGGAAGGAAAGACCTTCCGCGAGATTATCGAGGCCGGCAGGGCCTTTGGAATGATTACCTTCGACGACTACATCATTCGCCTTTTCGAGGAGGACAACATCACAGAAGAAACAGCCCTGGCGTACGCCACGACAAGAGGCGTCGTCAGCAGGGGAATCGACGCGATCAAGGCGAAACGGGGCGAGGCGACAACGGGTATAGAAGGCCTGACAGTCGACAGGGATTACGGACGGGGCAACAGAAAGTGGTAAGATCCACGGGAGAAGGAGAAGGCCATGAGCGACCAGCAGACCCTACTTGATGAACTGACATCCCAGGACTATGACGCCGCCGACAAGCCCTTCGATTTTATCGAAGAGGGGCAACAGACGGCGTTGCTCTGTGAGCCCGACGAGCCCCTGAAATCAAAGGCTCAGGCGCAATTACAGGAATCGGGCTACCTCGTTCGGGCGGCCGCCACGGCACAGGAAGCGCTTAAACAGATGCGCTACCACACCTTTAATGTTGTCATTATCAACGAAACCTTTGACAGCCCGGATCCGGACGCGAACGCGGTGCTTGCCTACCTGGCGGAGCTCAACATGCAGGTGAGAAGAAAAATATTCGTTGCCCTGGTCGGTACCCGTTTTCGAACCCTCGATGACATGACCGCTTTTAACCGGAGCGTCAACATCACCATCAACAGCGAGAACATGGGAGATATCGGTACCATCATAAAGCGGGGCGTTGCCGACAACAGGGCTTTCTACCACGTTTTCAGAGAGACCATGGCCCAGATCGCGGGGCGTTCCTGAGGGTCCTCCGGCAATGATCCGGGCGGCTCGACCGGTAGTACGGATCCCTGAATCATGTCATTTCGAGGCGCCTTCAAGGAGCCCTCATTCCGGGGGGCACCACAAGCCTCGTCATTTCGAGGAGCGAAGCGACGAGAAAACTTTCCCTGCTATCGTCATCGTGAAAGATTTCTCCTCTTTACATATTCCCGGGCAAGCTCCGTGTTCACATGAATCACGCCCGGGTTCAGATTTTTCAAGGGATAGTCATCCGTGATGACCGGCAGGGCATCGGCCTCCTTCTGGTCCCGGAGGACCATCCCGGCGGGAACATAGCGGCCATCGGGAACGCTGACTCCCATGATGATGGCGCCGGGCTCGATCACGCAGCCTCTGCCGACACGGGCCCTGAAAACAAGGCTTTTCATCCCTATGAAACTGTTGTCTCCCACGGCGGCAGGCCCGTGAATCTGGACCTGGTGGGCCAACGATACTGAACGACCGACGTGGACGGCATAGTGTCTGCCCTCGATCTCGATGAGGTTCGCTTCGATGGGACGTTCATCCATTTCCGTTTCCAGGGCATGAATAACCACACCATCCTGGATGTTCGAGTCATCGCCCACGTAGAGCGGTTGACCCTCATCCCCCCGGACCGCAGCCCCGGGGGCCACCATGATGTTCTTGCCCAGTTCCACGTTTCCGATAACAGCCGCCAGGGGGTGTACATAGCTGGAAGGATCGATGCGGGGGCTGGAAACAGTTGAGCTGAAGCTTGTTTTTACATTGGATTCAATCATTGCGGGCCTCCTTCAGTGATACGATGACATTCCAGACACGTTCAAATTCTCGTTGTGTTCTGTCGAAATCCCCGTCATTGTCGATGACATGATCAACGAGGGGAATTTTGTCGTTGATGTTCATCTGGGCCGCCAGGCGGTCTTCCGCCTCCTTCCGGGTCAGAGCGTTTCGAGCCATGACCCGTTCGATCTGCCGCTCCGGCGAAGCCCACACAAGAACCGTTACATCGAAAAGGCTGTGCCACCCGCCCTCGATCAGAAGGGGTATTTCCGACACTACGATGGCATCGGGCTCCTCGTTTTCTATTGTCCGAAGCAGGTTGAGCCATTCATCGAACAGGACGGGGTGGATAATGCTGTTCAGACGCTCGAGCCGCGACGTGTCGGCAAAGACGACGGCACCCAGTTTCCTGCGGTCTATTCGGCCGCCTTCATCGAGAATCTCCGTGCCGAAGTGGGCAACGATGTCATGCCATACCGGTGTGCCCGACTCCTGGACCCGGTGCGCGAGCAGGTCGAAATCAATCATGCGGGCGCCGTATTTCTCGAACAACAGGGCTACCGTCGATTTTCCCGTCCCGATGCCGCCTGTGAGCCCTACATTAAACATGATGAACTCGTAAAAAGTGGAAAAACGTCTGATAGAGGACGGCTTTGTACAAAGCTCCTTGAGGCACGGCGTGCTCATCCCGAGGAATGAGGCGTGTTGTGAGGTACGCCGCAGTGACGAAGGCCGGAGCGCAATCAAGCATCCGGTTATTTACAACGCCGGAGGCATGCCTCCGGTACCATTGTACGAAGTCGTCAAACATGGATCGTCTCTACCACAACGGACCCGATCCATCAATTGGAAAACGTGCCGGGTTCCCGTCGCGGCGGACCAATAGTGCACTTTTTGTTTGACAGGCCTTTGCGACCCGTGGATGATGTAATGCCATACGCCGAAGAGCTGATCCCTCACGGCGGGGGAAGGACATGTTTTTTAAAAAATCCTCACGGGCAGCCTTCCGGAAGCTCCGCCGGGGTCTCGGAAGCGTGAAACGGCGGCGATCGAGGCGCCGCCAGGTGAGAGACGACAGCTGAAAGACGCGTGACGGTATGACGCAACAATTCACGACGCACGAAAAACTGGTTCAGCGCTATTCACAACCGGTCGATCCCGTTCCGACACCGCTCGAGCCGAAAGGTTCACCGAAGTTTCCGGTCAGG
Organism: Syntrophales bacterium; assembly: GCA_023228425.1. Classification (NCBI taxonomy): domain Bacteria; kingdom Pseudomonadati; phylum Thermodesulfobacteriota; class Syntrophia; order Syntrophales; species Syntrophales bacterium. The sequence continues at coordinate 39,012 of JALOBE010000003.1, read as the reverse complement.
GCGCTGCTGTTTGATGTCTATGGAACACTCTTCGTCAGCAGGGCCGGCGATATAGGAGGCGCGCGGGAGGAGGCCGAGGCACGGACCGGCGAGCTTGACGGCCTTCGCCGGCGTCACGGCCTGTCACTGCCGGTTCGGGTCATGGTGAACCGGTTTTTTGATCACATCGAGCAGGAAAAAGATCGCCAGGTCCGTCAGGGGATCGAGGCGCCCGAGGTGGTCATAGAAGACATATGGGGGGATGTCCTGGAAACGGACGATTGCAACGTGATTCGACGGTTCGCCCTTGAGTTTGAACTCATCGTCAATCCCGTCTTCCCCATGCCCGGCCTGGCTGATCTTCTTTCCTTCCTGAAGAAGCGGGGACTGACCATGGGGATCATATCAAACGCGCAATTCTACACACCCATCCTTTTTTCGTCGTACCTGGGAGCCGGTCCCGAAGAACTCGGGTTCAGAAAGGACCTGATATTTTTCTCCTACGAGATGGGCTACGGGAAACCCTCTCCGAAGGCGTTCAGGGCCGCCGCCGGAATCCTGAAGGGCGAGGGAATTGTGCCCCGGGAGGTGCTGTTTATAGGCAATGACATGCTCAAAGACATCCTTCCCGCCGGCGAGGCGGGCTTTCAGACGGTACTCTTTGCAGGCGATGCCCGTTCACTGAACCTCAGGGAACATGAAGACCTGTGTCGAGGCGCCCGTCCCGACATGATAATCACGACGCTCATGCAACTGGCGGACGACAACTGGTACCGGGACGGTCGGCAGGGGAGTGAGGAACAATGAAGAAAAAGACAGCTATCGTGGTTCTGATCGTTGCTGCCGGTATTCTTGTGGCGGCAGGCCTGTTTTTCTACCTTGAGGAAGACAAAACTATCCCCGCGGGAGTTCAGACCCGCCAAGAGGAGCCCCTTGTCCGCGGAGAGTTACGAAAGGATCGGGATCAGGACCAGGCGATCCCTCAAGAAACGCCTGCCGTCCATGACGACGGTGAATCCGCCCGGAGCGAGTATCTCCATTACTCGAACCAGCTCAAGAGCTTCTGCGAGTACCTCGACGAACAGGACTATGTCGGAAAATACGCCGTCACCGAGGGCACCCGTGCCCGGTTCCTGTCGGCCATCGGCAGACTCTCGGAGGCGCCGCCTCTCGTTATGGGCGAGACACAGGACATGACCCGCCTCGCGGCGAACCTGTATCATTTCTTCCGGGTTCTTGGGAAAAACGATACCCTGCTGGCGGCGGAAATTCTTGCGCGGGAACGGGACAAAACGGAAGTTCTTGCCGCCCTTGTGTACCGGTGGCTGATCCTCGACATGGAACAGCCGGAGCCGGAGGCGAAGACGTCACTCGAGGCCCTGTACCACTATGGAGGGTTTTTCCTTGCCACTCTTGGCGGGCGGTCATACCTGGCGCGGCGGGATTCAAAAACGGCCTTCCTTGTCCGCTGCTATTCACTGTTCATGGTCGATCTCGCGGACCGGAAGATGAAAAATTCTCTGGGAATCGACATCGCGGTGCATCTGAAGGCGATTTCACGGGACATGGCTTTTACGGGGGACCTCGAACGCCTGGCGATCTACGAGGCGGACCTGAAGGAAATCGAGGACCGGCTGGTCACAAGATGATCCTGGAGAGGAATCCGCTTTCTCTCCGGTACCACAGGTTCGGGATGACGCGGTACAGTGCCCGGGAAAAGGGACCTATGTATTCCCTGGTACGGCGGTCGAACTGGCACGCCTCGATGATCTGTTCCCTGATGGCTTCCTTACTGTCCCCTTCGTTGAATATCGCGTAGGCAGAGCGGAAAATCGGGCTGTACATATTCTTTTTTTCCAGGTAGCGGTGAACGTTCCGGATGGTGTTGGGACCTTCGGGGGTGCCGTCGATTTTCTTGAGAGCGGCGAGACTCGTTTCGATAGGATTCCCCGTGTAGAATTCATAGAAATACTTCCCGTAGCGATAATTTTTGCTGGCAAGGGAAGAAACCGTTATGTACAGGTCTCCCACGCCTGCCTGGCTGTGGAAAGCCTGAAAACTTCCCCCCAGAAGCTTTGTCAACGACCTGATCTCAACTCCTGCCCGGGCGAAAATCGTTCCGCCGATGGAGCGTCCCATATCGAGTTGATCCGTGGCGCCCTTGAGATTGGCCACCACGTTTTTCAGCGCGCCGCATGCCTCGATGCCCACGGAGTCATAGTTGTAATAGGCGTTCAGTTCGCGCCGGTTCACCTTAAGTAGTCGCATGACGGTGATGGCCGCGTGTTTCCCGCCGGCCACCGACAGGCAGGTGGGGTTTCCGAGAGCGATATCCACATCGAAGAAAGGGCCGCCGACGGAGACCAGCACATATTTTTGTTTCAGATCGGCCAGACGGCTGTGGATAAGTTGTGAGGGTGTAATGAGTTCCCTCGTCTTTTCGTCCGAAGCCAGTCCCTTGATGGGCGATATGAGGCAGGTCCCGCCTTCTTTCCGGGCTATGAGGGGACGCAGGTAATTCATCAACTCCGGAAGGCGGTTCATCGTGACGGACAGGAGAATGTAGTCGTTGGTCTGCACGAACTCCTCAAGATCATTCGTGGCCGTCACGTCATCCGAGAGACGGGGAACGGCATCCAGTCCGCCCAGTATGTCGGCAAGACTTTCAGTGAAATGCCTCGGGTTGAGGTGGTCCCTGTTGATGGCGCGGCAGAGTTCTATGTCGTGATGGTATATCTGGATTTTTTTGCCGTCGCGACCGAACTTGTAGGCGAAGGCGGTGCCGAGCCTGCCCGGGCCGATGATTCCGATCCGTGAGGGGTCAAGATCTTTCATTGAATCCTTCTGCAGCTTTGTTCATGGATGGCCGCGATTCCTGCCGGACCGATAGCGATAACCGTGAATACTATCGGATATTCTCCCGCCGGTCAAGCCACCAGAAAAAACTCCGCAGGGTATAAACCGCCTCCTGAATGTTGGGGAACACGGGGAATCCCGCCTCTCGCAGGGTTGAGTAGGTCGATATCCGGATCCGCTCGATGTCGAGATTGTCGTCGGTAAAACGCATCAGTATGGGAATAACGGGCTTTTTTATATCCCCGGCCATTTCAAGGATCGTCTTTTCGCTGTTGGTGACATTGAGGATGGCTTCGGCTTGGGCGATGTAATCAACTGAAAAATAAGGGATGATAATATCGATTTCCTCATCGTCGTCGAGGGCTTTCATGGTATGGGACATGATGGCCAGGTCAAAACCGAAGGCGCCCAGATCGACAGGGTTCGTGGTGGACGTGTTGACGTCCCGAATTCTTTCGAGGATCCGCTCCTGTGTTTTTGCCTGCAATTCGGGCATGAGCAGGCCGGCGTTAATCGCCATGTCGGCAAAAAGTACCGCGACCCCACCACCGGCCCCCAGAAACCCGACCCGATTGCCCGCTGGGACCCGGTCCGTCGTTCCCAGCATGACCAGGCTCATCATGCGTTCGAGATTGTCTACCAGTATGGCGCCGTGCTGACGGGCAGCCGCGGCCCAGATAGTGTTATTGGAGGCCATGGCGCCCGTGTGGCTGGCAGCGGCCTTCGATCCATGATCGGTCGTTCCGCCCTTGAGAATAATGACCGGCTTTGTGGCCGTTGTCCGGCGAAGAACGGACAGGAACCGCGAGTGGTTTTTTATATCCTCGATATAGCAGGCGATAAGCTTGATGCCGGGGTCCTGGGCGAAGTATTCGATGTAATCCTCCACGGTCAGGTCGGCTTGGTTTCCGTAGGACACCACTTTGTTAATCCAGGTTTTTCTTGCCAGGGCCATGCTCATGAAGCTGGATGTTATCCCTCCCGATTGCGCCAGGAATGCAACCGATCCAGGAGAAGTTTCCTGGGGCATGTGGCCGAATGAAAGCCGTGATTCCGTGCAGTGGACTCCGATACAATTGGGGCCGATAATGCGGACGCCCCCACGCCGGGCTTCGGCAACCAACTCATCCTCGAGCTTCCGGTTTCCCGTCTCTCCGAAGCCGGATGTAAAGAAGTGAATGAACTTGAACTTTTTGCGGACCGCGGACCGCAGGATGTCAAGGGATTGGTGAATCGGCGTGGCGACGATAGTCAGATCGACACCGTCGGGAAGTTCGTCGATGGATGAATAGACGGGCAGGCAGCTTATCTCCTTGTACTTGGGATTGACGGGGTACAGGGATCCCTGGTATCCCGTGAGCTGAAGAACTTGAAGGTAGGGTATTCTGCCGCCGCCGGAACCAGCCGACGCTCCTATGACGGCCACGCTTCGGGGGTAAAAAAGTCTGTCCAGGTTCATTGCGCCTATTCTCGTACTGTTCTGTCGAAGGAGGTGCGCGGGGGTCGAAGCCCCCTGCGACGAGCTCCCACTTGTATCAGAAAGACGTCGTTAGTCAACAAAAAAGCTCGTCGGGGCTTTTCCCCCCGGTCGGGAGGTACTTCTGCGGCGAGGGATACAATTGTTTTGACTTGACGGAGCAAATGCACTACAAGGAGTCCTGCTCTTGGTACCGTGCAACAAGAGAATCCCCGGGGGCATGACCCGGGATCCTTGAAAGACTGTCCGGTGCGTCATTTCGACCGCTCCTTGCCGTCATTCCGACCGAAGGGAGAAATCTTCCGCAGGGACGTCGGAAAAGAAAGATTTCTCGTCGCTTCGCTCCTCGAAATGACGGAATATAAACGCTCCTCGGAATGAAGGGATATAAGCGTTCCTCGAAATGACGGGGTTTTGAACGTTCCTCGAAATGACGGCGCCCGGAGTGCTTCTCGAGATGACACACTTCAACGGTCCCACCCCATCGCAGGGGGTGCCGAGGGTCCGTTCTGTCCGGGGAAACAGCGGAGTGTGGCACGGTGCCGTTCCCGGCCGGCATCCGCCGGCTGGAGGGGTAGTATAGACAGGGGAGAGTACAGCCTATGTACGAGGCGAGCGACCTCAGAAAGAACCTCAAAATCCAGATCGACGGCGAGCCCTATATCGTTACGGATTTTCAGTTTGTCAAACCGGGGAAGGGCCAGGCGCTGTATCGGTGCAAACTGAAAAACATGGTTACGGGTTCCCAGTTTGAACGGACCTTCCGGTCAGTGGACACCTTCGAACCCGCCCATCTGGTGGAAAAAAAGATGCAGTTCCTGTACCGTGAAGAAAACAAATACTGTTTTATGGATACGGAAAACTATGAACAGGTGTTTCTCTCTCTTGAACAGGTGGGGGACGCGGCGCAGTTCATGGTGGAAAATATCGACGCGGATGTTCTGTTCTTCGGAGAAAAACCACTGGGAATCACCCTTCCCAACTTCGTGGATCTCCTGGTGACAAAGGCGGACCCCTGGGTAAGGGGCGACACGGCGGCGGGGAATTCAAAGCCCGCGACCGTGGAGACGGGGTACCAGCTCCAGGTGCCCCCCTTTGTTGAGGAGGGCGAAAAAATCAGGATCGATACAAGAACGGGAGAATACGTCACCCGCGTCAAGGAATGACCTGCCCGATGGATGAACGATGGCGCCTGGCGAAGAAGGAGCGGGCACTGCGAATCCGGGCCGCCATGATCCAGACCATCCGCCTCTTTTTTGTCACCAGTGAATTCCTGGAAGTTGAAACTCCCCTGCGCGTTCCCGAATTGGCCCCCGAATCCCACATCGACGCCGTTCGCTCGGGTAAGTACTTCCTTCAGACATCACCGGAACTCTGCATGAAGCGGCTTCTGGCGGCCGGTTATTCACGCCTGTTTCAGATATCGAAATGTTTTCGTCGGGGTGAACGGGGCGGGCTGCATCTCCCCGAATTTACCATGCTTGAATGGTACGAGGCCGGGGCCGACTACCGCGGCCTCATGGACCGGTGCGAAGATCTCATCATCTACACAGCCCGCCGGCTCGGCATGAACGAAGGAATACCGCTCCGGGACGGGCGGACCCTCTCTCTGGAAAAACCCTGGGAGCGCCTGGATCTGTCGGATGCCTTTCGCCGTTATGGCTCATTGTCCCTCCGGGAGTGCCTGGACCGCGACTGTTTCGAGGAGGTTCTCACCGGGGAGATTGAACCGAACCTTGGCCGGGACAGGCCGACCTTTCTCTATGACTACCCGGTGTCGCTGGGTTCGCTGGCACGAAGAAAAGACGGCGACGGAACCCTGACGGAGCGATGCGAGCTCTATCTCGACGGGATAGAACTCGCCAACGGCTTTTCGGAACTGAACGATGCCGGGGAACAGCGGCGACGCTTCGAGGAGGAGCAACATGCGAGAAAAGAACGGGGACAGGACGCTTACCCCGAACCCCGGCGGTTCCTCGCCTCGCTTTCCCATATGCCCGAGTCGGCGGGCATCGCCCTGGGCGTGGACCGGCTGGCGATGCTGTTCAGCGGCGTCGCCACCATCGATGAGGTGGTGACCTTTACACCGGAGGAGCTTCTCGGGCAACGTGAGAGGCCTTGAGTTCCGTCATTCCGAAGACTATTCAATGCCCTGTCATTTCGATGAGCGTTCAAGTCCCGTCATCGTGGGGAGAGCTTAAAACCCGTCATTTCGATGAGCGTTTATATCCTGTTATTTCGATGAGCGTTTATATTCCGTCATTTCGAGGAGCGAAGCGACGAGAAATCTTTCTTTTCCGACGTTACTGTGAAAGATTTCTCCCTTCGGTCGAAATGACGGTAATGGGCGGTCGGACTAACGCGGCAATGGACGGTCTGACCGACGGCAAGGGGCGTTTGGACTAACGGTACTGGGCGGTCTGACCGACGGCGAGGGACGGTCGAAATGACGGTGGGAAGCGGTTGAAATAACGGAGAGTGGCCGTCGAGGTGAGGCGGAGAGCGGTCGAAAGGGCACGATCGATGGTGTTGCAAGGGTTGTAGCGTTGTAGTGTGTGGCGAAGGAACGTCCGCATGCCCCGGTTCGCCCGTCCGGGGTGCCGTTATTCCATCACGTTCTTCAGGGCAAGCACCGCCGCTCCGATGGCGCCCGCCAGCTGGGCCCGGGGAGAAACCTCCACGGCCATGTCCAGTTTTCGCTCCAGGGCCGCCACGATTCCCGCATTCCGCGCGACCCCCCCGGTCATCATGAGAGGCGGGCGGACGCCCACACGATGGGCCAGGGCCGCCACCCGGGCCGCCGCGGATTCATGGATGCCGGCGATGATGTCCTCCCTTTTTTCGCCCCCGGAGATAAGCGATATAACTTCAGATTCGGCGAACACGGTGCAGATGCTGCTGATACGGGAAGGCTCCGCCGACTGGAGTGAAAGCAGTCCGAAATCGTCCAGATCGACCTCCAGTGCCCGGGCCATGACCTCCAGGAAACGGCCCGTACCGGCGGCGCACTTGTCATTCATGGCAAAGTCCGTGGTGCGTCCTTCTCCGTTGAGAATCAGCGCCTTACTGTCCTGTCCTCCCACATCGACGACGGAACGGATGGCCGGATTGAGATAATGTGCGCCGGTACCGTGGCAGATGATCTCCGTTATTGCCTTCCCGGTGAAGGAAACGCTGTTGCGGCCGTAGCCCGTGGAGACGACGGCCGCGATATCCGACGGGACGAGGGAACAATCCAGAAGCACCCTGTCGAAGACCCGTTGAGCGGCGTCGGCGGTGTTGTATCCCGTAAAAACAATCGCCGTTCCCAGGAGACCCTCCGTGCTGATGACGGCCGCCTTGGTGGTAATGGATCCAACGTCGATTCCCGCCGCGCAGATGGTCACAGTCGCCTCTCTCCTTCAACCATGACGGCTTCGTGAAATGGTACCGGAGGCATGCCTCCGGTACGAGAGCCGGATGCTCGATTGCGCTCCGGCCTCCGTCACTGAGGCGTACCTCACAGCACGCCTCATTCCTTAAGGATGCGTGCGCCGTGCCTCAAGGAGCTTTTTACAAAGCCGTCCTCTATCAGATGTTTTTCGGACGTTTTACGAGTTCATCAACCATACTGCTGTCTGACAACTTCCATAAACGCGTCTATCCTGGTTTCCGTCTGGGCTTCCGAAAAACTCCGTTCGTCCACCATGTGCGATTCGATAAGAAGGCAGGGAATGCCCAAGCGGTCCCGGACCGTCCTCTCGATGTCATACTGGCCGAAGGAATAGGGCTTGCAGCTTCTGTTCGAGTGCATGACCAGTCCGTGGACGGAGTATTTTTCCGCCATCTCGACGACGGCGTCCGCCATCCGGTCGACGCCGAGATTCAGATATATCCTGGTATATCCTTCGGCTATGGAGCCCAGGAAATCCTGTTCGTCTATGAACCGGACCGAGCGGCACCAGGCCGTGGTGTAGGTGTCGGCCACCAGCGCCGCGTCATGGGCGGCAAATTTCTTCGAAAGCCATTTCAGGCGGTACCAGATGGGAAGATTGTCCCACATGAGCCGGTACCGCTCATTGGGAACAGCCCCGATTCCTTCCGCTACGCGGTTCTTCATTTCGGCGAGCAGGTCACGGTAGTAGTCAACGGCCACCTGGGTTCCCCGCAGGGTCACGATAAGGGCCAGGTGGTAAAAACCGTCAAAGGCCGTCATGGGAGAGGGCCGTGCCGCGGCCGTGTCCAGTACGCTCTGCCAGAGGCGTTGCGCTTCCAGCGAACGTCCGCCCACCTCCGTCATGGTATCGCGATCGAGTTTCCGTCCGGAAGCCCGCTCCAGAAACTCGATATATTCCGACACCTGCCGCGTGACGTATCGTTTTGACTCCTCATGGTAGTCGGTGTGGCATATGGGTGTGTCGAATATGAACAGGGGGACGTCGAAATAGCGGGACAGGGTTTCGTACCACTTCACGACGGTTCCGCAGATGTTGTTGCAGGCGATGAGCATGTCCGGCCGGGGGAGTCCTCCAATGGGGCCTCCGTTAATGGTTGCGCAGGCGATGTCGGATCTGGCGTAGGAGCAGAGATCGCCGCTGTAGCCCATGGCTTCGGCCCGTTCGCAGAGGTCGGCGCCCATTTTTGAAGCGCCGATCATGGCACCGTGATTCTCGGGGTAAACGGGTATGATGTCCATGGCGATGAGGGGTTCCACCGGTCCTCCGCTGGTGATCCAGGCCACCGGCACTCCCCTCTCGCCGGCGGTCTTGGCGTCGATGTAATAGTGGGTCATGATCTCCTTCATCCTGCTGTTCATGGCGATGGGAGGAGCTTTTTTCTCCGGCGATTCGACAGGTGGTGTCATGCGTTCAGGATTCCCTTGTTCCGTTTCAGATCATCTGTACAAAAGTTTCCAGGCGGGTTCTCAACTGGCCTTCCGGCGGGAGCCGATCCTCCACCTCTATGAGGATGGCGGGGATCCCGCGCTCTTCGAGACAATTCTTGAGCCAGGGATAGTCAAAGCCGTGGGGGTCGCAGAACTTGAGCAGGAAAAAAACGACGCCCCGGGCGTTGTTGTCCCGGACCGTCTTCAGGAGACTCTCCGCCCGGTCATCCGTTGAGCGGTGCTTTGCAGGGCAGACGGTCCGTTCGGCATAGCGGCGGGCTATCGCGGCCAGGGGATCACCCGAGGTATCGACGGTTCCCCCGAAATATCGGGATCCCGTACAGAGATCGTCTCCTACGGCAACGCCGCCCGATTCCTCGAGTATGGAATAAAAACCGGAATGATCACAGAGACTTCCCGACAGGATCAGCCGCGTATTGTCCTCGATATCCGGCGCATGATGACGGCCGTCCGCGATTTCCCCTGCAAGCTCCGACAACAGGCGGGGCAGTTCATTTCTTTCCATGACCATGGAGCCTCTGACGATGGCCGACAACCGGTTTCCCGCAACGACAGCGGGATTCTCCGACCGAAGCCGATAGATATCTTCCAGGTGTTTCCTGATGGCGTTGAAGGTATCGATAGACCGGCGCAGGGAGTCCCCGGAAATCTCCCGCCCCGTCCAGGCTTCGAGGTCCGCCCTGAATCGCCTCAAAACGTCTTCGAGATAGTCCCGGGCGCTTGTTCCGTCAAACTTCAGGGGGAGTACCACGTCGGCAAAGAAGTGAAAGTCCGTGTTCATCCTCCAGATGTCCGAGAGGCGCTGCATGGTGTCGCAGGTGTGGGGGAACAGGGCCCCGTCAAGAAAGGCGAGATCACCCCCGAGTGCCTGCTCAAGGATACCCCTTGCAAAGGAGCAACAGTAGGCCTGGAGATGCCCGTCGGCCCGGAGAAAGGGGCTGTCGGCACCACCGAGACGGAAGGGATGGACGCCGGCGGCGTGAATAATCTCCTCCGGGGTGTAGGAGCAGGGATAGCCCAGAATCGGGATACCCCGGGCTTTCAGGGCGAGAGCAAGCTTTCCGGGATGTTCGGCGGCGTGAGCAAAGCGATCGAGGACGCTCATGGATGCTCCTGGTAGAGTGATGCTTCCGGTGCCGGGGGCTTCATCGCCGAGCCGGGACTAGCGGAATATCCTGTCAGATACCACAGCCGGCGCCGGCTGTCATTTTCTTTTTGAATGAAACAGACAAACACCGCCATATTCGGCAGCCAAGCGTGAGTGTCAGGGAGAAATATGCGGACCCGGACGTTTCCCAAAAGTTCTTGACAAGCCTTTTCTTTTGTGGTTGACTCCGTCTTTATATTGATGAGGATTTTCACTATGGAAATGTACGACCGGGCAGGCATATTTTTCAGCTCCTACGGGTATTTTTATTACGGTACACCGGTCTGCCCCGCCGTCGGGAGGAAGTGACACACTCCACTACATAAGAAACACGGCCATGGCAGGATCGGACTGATCGCGCCATGGCCGTTGTGTTTTCAGGGCTCTGGCGTCGAAGCGAAGGTCGCTGCCGGGGCCCTTTTTTATTTCATATCGGGAGGAGCAGGAAGTGATTGTCATCATGAAGAAAACCGCCACGGAGGAACAGATATCCAATACCATCGGATGGATCGAGTCAGCGGGTTACCGTGCCCATCCATCCCGGGGCGTCGAACGGACCATTATCGGCGCCGTGGGTGACCGCCGGATACCGGAGCATCTCACGATCATCGAACAGTTGTCGGGAGTTGAACGGGCCATCCCCATTCTCAAGCCCTACAAGCTGGCCGGCCGGGAGTTTAGTGAAGGCAATACAATGGTACGCGTGGGGGACATTGAAATTGGCGGGCCGTCCTTCATCGTCATGGCCGGTCCCTGTTCTATCGAAAGCGAAGAGCAGATCATGGAAAGCGCCTACATAGTGAAGAAAGCAGGTGCGAACATACTCCGGGGTGGTGCCTACAAGCCCCGTACCTCGCCCTACAGTTTCCAGGGGATGGAGGAAGAGGGGCTGAAGCTTCTGAGGAAGGCCGGTGATTCAGTGGGCATGCCTGTCATCACCGAACTGGTGAACCCCGTGGACGTGGATATCGTGGAAGAATATACCGATATCATCCAGATCGGGGCCCGTAATGTCCAGAACTTCGCCTTGCTCAAAAAAGTGGGCCGGAGCAGGAAGCCCGTGTTCCTCAAACGGGGAATGATGACAACCATTGAGGAGCTGCTCATGTCGGCGGAATATATACTTTCCGCTGGAAACAGGGGAGTCATTCTCTGTGAGCGGGGAATCAGGACCTTCGAAACGGCCACGCGGAACACGCTCGACATCAGCGCCGTTCCCGTCCTGAAAGAGCTGACCCATCTTCCCGTCATCGTCGATCCGAGCCACGCGGCAGGAACCTGGAAATACGTGCTGCCCCTGTCCAGGGGGGCCCTGGCCGTGGGGGCCGACGGTGTCATGGTGGAGCTGCATCCCCGGCCGGAACAGGCCGTTTCCGACGGTATGCAGTCACTCAAGCCGGAGCGGTTCTACGCGTTCATGGATGAGATACGGCGGCTCGAAGAACTTATCCGGTCCGCCTCCGGGGTGCCGAAATGAAACGAATCAAAGTATCCCTTGCCCGGAGTCATGACGACTCCTACGACCTACTCATCGGAAGGGATATACTCGAGCGGGCATGCCTGGAGATTGCGAGAATGGACAGTGTCGGAAGGATGATCGTGATCGCGGACTCACAGGTGGCGGCCCTCCACGGGGATCGCTTCGTGAACCTTCTGACGCGTTCGGGCATGCCGGCGGAACTGCTGTCCTTCCCCGCCGGGGAAGCGTCAAAGACCATGGAGACGGTTCTGTCCATAGCGACTCAACTACTCGAACGCCGGGCCGACAGGGCAACCGCGCTGGTGGCTCTGGGCGGCGGTGTTACCGGTGACCTTGCCGGCTTCACAGCCTCCATCTACATGCGATCGGTGCCCCTTATACAAGTTCCCACGACACTCATCGGACAGGTGGACAGCAGCATCGGCGGTAAGACCGGTGTCGATTTTGTCGGAGGCAAGAACCTGCTGGGATCCTTTTACCAGCCCAGGCAGGTGATCATAGATCTCGCCTTCCTGGACACGCTGCCCGGGGAGGAATACAGGAACGGGCTCGCGGAAGTGGTCAAGTACGGTATTATCGATGATCTCGAGCTCTTCGAATACCTGGAGACACATGCCTCCGCCATCCGGGCCCGGGAACCGGAGGTGCTGCAGACAATAGTTCCACAATGCTGTACAATAAAAAAAGGAATCGTTGAGATCGATGAACATGACCGGGGGATCCGGCGAATCCTCAACTTCGGCCACACCATCGGCCATGCCCTGGAAGGCCTTTCCGGTTTCGCCCTGTCTCACGGACAGGCTGTTTCCATCGGTATGGCCGTGGAAGCTCGAATCGCGGAACAAAAAGGACACCTTGCCCGGTCGGACCGGGAGAGGATAGACAGGCTCCTGGATTCCCTCGGTCTTGACCGGACCGTTCCCTCATCGATGGACACGAAGGACATCGTGAATAAGATCGGCGCCGACAAGAAGCGGGAGGGAGACAGGCTCCTCTTTGTCCTGATCACGAGGATCGGCGTTCCCTTCATCAACGGGTCCGTCGATGACCGGTTGATCGAAGACGCCCTGGGAGAACTGAAGGCATGAAAAAAAAAGACCTGGACAGCCTCCGGTCGCGGCTTCTTGAAACCGACCGTCAGCTCATCAGACTTCTGAACGAGCGGGCTCGCCTTGCCGCCGGTATAGGCGAATACAAGCGGTCGCGGGGCATGGACGTTTACGACCCCGCCCGCGAGAGCCTCATATACGCCCATGTGGAGCAGGCCGGCAAGGGACCTCTTCCCCCGGAGGCCCTGAAGGCTATCTTCGGAGAGATCGTGTCCGCCTCCAGGAATCTGCAAAAGGAGTTTTCCGTGGCCTGCCTGGGTCCCGAGGCATCCTTCACGCACCAGGCCGCCCGGCGGCATTTCGGGTCGAGCGCTGCCATGAAGCCGAAGGCAACGGTCTGTGATGTTTTCGAAGAGGTCGAACGGGGCAGGGCGGACTGCGGCGTGGTCCCCCTGGAAAATTCTCTGGAGGGCTCCGTGAAGATGACGCTGGACAGGCTCATTACGACGCCCCTGCACATTGTGGGAGACACATACCTCCCCGTGAGCCACTGTCTTCTCTCCAAGGCGTCGCGACCGGAGGAGGTGACGACCATTTACTCCCACCCCCAGGCCCTGGCCCAGTGCCGGAACTGGATCAGGCACCATATGCCGTCATGCTCTCTGCGAGAAGAGGAGAGCACCGCCCTGGCGGCACGAAAGGTTCTTCGTGATCCCTCAGGGGCCGCTATCGCCTCCCGTGAGGCCGCGGACCTCTATGGTTTGACCGTTCTCGCGTCGGCCATCGAGGATCACCGGGCGAACATAACCCGGTTCATCATCCTGGGAACCACGCCGGCACAACGTACGGGTCGCGACAAGACATCCCTCATTTTCACCGTCCGTCATGAGCCGGGTTCACTCCTTCGGTCGCTTGAGCCTTTTGCCTCAAAAGGAATCAATCTGACACGGATCGTGTCACATCCCGTCAGGGAGCGTACCTGGGAATACCTCTTTTTCGTGGATTTTCTCGGTCATGTCGCACAGCAGCAGGTCACCGTCTGCCTGGATGAACTCGGCAGGGAAAGTACGTTCCTGAAAGTACTCGGGTCATATCCGGCAGGGGAGGGAGGGATCGTCCCATGATCTGCCTGTCCCTGGAACCGTCGACCACCGGAGAGGCCCTGGGGATGATGAGACAGGCATTCAGCATGGCCGACATGGTGGAACTGCGGCTCGATGCCTTCAGGGAACTTGACCTGGACCGCCTCATGGCGAATGTCGCGGGGCCGGTCCTTGTAACAAACCGGAGCCGAACCGAAGGGGGACGCTTTGAAGGGACGGAACGGGAGCGATGTTACCTCATCGACCGGGCCATGGCCCTGGGCGCCGATTACGCGGACATTGAGCTGAGCACCGATGCCGGCCTTCTCGAGGACCTGGTCAACCGCGCCCGGGGAGGACGGACAGGGACACGGGTGATTCTGTCCTTTCACGATTTCGAGAAAACACCCTCCCTGGAGGAACTCCTGGCCATCGCCGGGAAGGCCTTTGACCGTGGCGCCCACATGGCAAAACTGGCTGTCATGGCCCGGACCATGGAAGATAACATCACCATCCTGAATCTTGTCAGCCTGTTGAGAAAACGGAAACTACCGGTGGCGGCCTTCTGCATGGGAGAACGGGGTCGAATCAGCCGGCTGGCGGCGCCGCTGTTCGGCTCCGCCATTACCTTCGCGAGCCTGGAACGGGGCGGTGAATCGGCTCCCGGCCAGTTTACGGTAGAGGAGGTCCGCCGTTTTCAGGAGATACTGACATGAAACGGTATGCCCTTTTCGGCGCTCCCGTGGCTCAGAGCCTTTCGCCGCTCATGCACAACACCGCCTTTCTTCATACCGGCATTGAGGCCCGCTATGATGCCCTGGAGGTCAGCGACGCGGGGGAAGCCATAAGGATCATGGAAAAGCGGGACATCCGCGGCGCCGGTGTGACCATACCCCTCAAGGTGTCCATGGCCGCCGCCATGGATGAAGTCAGCGACGGCGCGCGTCGCATCGGTGCCGTCAACACCATCGTCAGGAGGGGGAACCGCCTTCGGGGAGAGAACACGGACTGGGTGGGCATCGACCGGACAGTCCGTGAGCTCATGGGCGATCCGCGGGACGCGGTGTTTCTTGTTCTCGGCGCCGGGGGAACCGCCCGGGCCGCCCTGTACGCCGTTCTCCGGGGCGGCGGAGAGGCGATCGTGGTGAGCCGCCGCGACGAGGCGTCACGGGATCTGGCAGCAGAATTTTCCTGTATGTCCAGAACAATGGACAGCCTCAACGACATCAGGGCGGACTGCTTCATCAACACGACGCCCCTGGGGATGCGGTACGGTGAGGAGGATGCCACACCGCTTGCGAGGGAACTGCTCGGACGGTTCCGGTGGGGTCTGGATGCCGTCTACAGGCCCCTGGTGACGCGGCTTGTCGGAGAGGCCCGGGAAGAGGGCTGCCGTGCCGTCGGCGGTCTCGACATGTTTGTCCACCAGGGGGCGGAACAGTTCCTTCTCTGGACCGGGGAGGAACCGCCCCTGGATCTTATGAGGCGCGCGGTGAGAAACAGGCTGGAAGATGAAACAAATCAGTAAATTAGAAAACCTTGATGCCGTGCTTGTCCTGCCGGGTTCAAAAAGCTGGACCCAGCGCGTCCTTGCCGCGGCGACATTGGCGCGCGGAGTCTCCCGTCTCCGGCACTGTCTCCGGTCAGAGGATACGGACCTTCTCTCCGAAGGCCTTCGGGCGCTCGGGGCGGGCATTGAAACCGCCGGTGACGAGACAATCATCACCGGGACCGGCGGGAGACTGACGGGTGCCGGCCGACCGCTCTTCATGGGCAACAACGGCACGGGGGCGCGTTTTCTTCTTTCCCTGGCCTCCCTGGCAGAGGGTCCGACCGTCATAGACGGCGATGGGCGCCTGCGGGAGCGCCCGATGAAGCCCCTGCTTCGCGCCCTGGACATCCTGGGCGCCCGGTGTGACAGCATCGGGAGCGACGATTACCTTCCCGTTGTTGTCCACGGCGGCGGTATCGGCGGCGGCAAGGTTGTCTTCAGGGACAGCGAAAGCAGTCAGTATGTATCGTCCCTGTTTATGGCGGCCCCCCGGGCGTCAGGGATGGTGACCATAGAACTCGCGGGCCGGATTCTTTCCCGCCCGTATATCGACATGACTCTCCAGGTGATGAGTCACTTCGGGGTTTGCGCCGAAGAAGAAGAAGGTGACGAAGGACCGCGGTTCCGGATTGCCGGGAGGCAGGACTACCGGGCCCGGGATTGTCTGGTGGAAGGAGATGCCTCGGGAGCGTCATACTTCTTTATCGCCGCGGCGCTCTGCCGTGGCAGGGTCCGGGTCACGAACATCGGCGCCGGGAGCGGCCAGGGAGACCTGGGAATTCTTGATCTTCTCCGGGATCTCGGCTGTCGTGTGGCCCGCGGTGACGGGTACATAGAGGTTGAGGGCCGTCCCCTGGCCGGGGGAGCCCGGACCTGGGACCTGTCATCCATGCCCGACATGGTGCCCGGCCTGGCGGTCCTCGCCGCCTTCAGGCCCGGGCAGACAATCATTGCCAATGTGCCCCATCTCCGCTACAAAGAAAGTGACCGCCTGGCGGCAATGGCCGCCGGGTTGACGAAAACCGGAATCAGAGTCCGGGAGCTTCCCGACGGTCTGGTGATAGAGGGGGGATCGCCCCGGGGAGCGGCCGTTTCGACATATAACGACCATCGCCTGGCCATGAGCTTCGCCGTGGCGGGACTGGCAACGGGAGACATGATCATCGAAAACGGGGACTGCGTCGGAAAATCCTTCCCCACTTTCTGGACGGTCCTGGAGGGACTGTATCGGTGAACTCCATCATTCTTATCGGCTACCGCTGCAGTGGAAAAACCGCAGTGGGTCGTGAACTGGGAAGGCGGCTGAAAATTCTGTTTCGAGATACCGACAGCATGGTCCGGGAACGGACCGGCCGCACCGTAGCGGAGCTGGTAGCCGCCGGGGGCTGGTCTCTTTTCAGGAGCGAGGAGCGGAAGGCCCTGGCAGACCTCGAAGGAAGCGAGTCCGTGGTGGTCGCCACGGGCGGCGGCATTGTCGAATCCGCCGAAAACAGAGATCGCCTCAAACACATGGGCACGGTTATCTGGCTGTCGGCGTCACCGGAAGAAATCGAGAAACGCATGAGGCAAGACGCGAAGACCGGCGATCAGAGACCGGCTCTGTCAAGAGAGGGAAGGCTCGGCGAAATCAGGGCCATGCTCCGGCGCAGAAATCCCCTCTACTGCGAGACGGCGGCGTATATGATCGACACGTCGGGCATGGCCGTTGAAGCTGTGGTCGACACCATCCTGCGGTTGAGAGAAGAAGCCGGACGAAAGTGAGAACGTCATGGCCGGTAATACCTTCGGAAAAATCCTGAGGCTTACCACCTGGGGAGAATCCCACGGGGAGGCGGTGGGTGCCGTCGTGGACGGCTGTCCACCGGGCATCGCCCTCAACGAACGTGACATCCAGAGGGAACTCGACCGGCGGAAACCGGGGAGTGGCGGCGGGTCGTCGCCACGGCGGGAAGAGGACCGGCCGGAAATCCTTTCGGGCATTTTTGAGGGCAGGACGACGGGAACGCCTGTCGCGATTGTAATCAGAAACCGGGACCGGGACAGCTCCGCCTACGACAGGCTGAGGGATGTTTTCAGACCCGGTCACGGCGATTACAGCTGGTACCGGAGGTATGGAATCCGTGATCACCGCGGTGGCGGCCGCGCCTCGGGACGGGAAACCGCGGCCAGGGTGGCGGGCGGTGCCGTCGCGAAAAAAATTCTCATAAACGAGGGGATTTCCCTGTCGGCCTGCACAATCGAACTGGGCGGAATTGCCATCGGCTTCTTCGATGAAAGGGCGATCGGAGACACGCGCCTGTGCTGTCCCGACCGGGAGGCGGCACAACGGATGGAGAAGGTCCTCAAGGAGGCGCTGAACAGGGGTGACACCCTGGGAGGCCTGGTGGGTATAACGGTACGAGGCTGCCCCGCGGGCCTGGGAGACCCTGTTTTTGACAGAATGGACGCCGACCTGGCCAAGGCCCTCATGAGCATCGGAACGGTGAAGGCCGTGGAAATCGGCGCCGGCATCGAGGCCGCCCGCATGACCGGTTCCCGCTGCAACGACGCCATGGGGCCGGAGGGATTCCTCTCCAACAATGCCGGCGGAATTCTCGGAGGGATCACCACCGGCGCCGACATCGTCATCCGCGTGGCCTGCAAGCCTGTCCCCTCCATAGCGCTTCCCCAGGAAACCGTCGACAGGGAGGGGAATCCGGTGACCCTCACCGTGGAGGGGCGCCACGACACCTGCGTCATCCCCCGGATTCTCCCCGTGTGCGAGGCAATGACAGCCCTGGTCCTGGCCGATCACCTGCTTCGCCGGCGCGCCCTGGGGGTCCATAGCGGGTGACCCGACTGCTCCGGGGATACTAGATCCCCCAGCTCCCAAGCCCTCTGGGACTGCTTTCTTGTCATTTTTCAATTGACAAGCGTCCGGGGCCGTCCTAGGCTACGGCCGCAGTCAGCCGGGAAACGGAGTGGATATATGGCGGCGAGCAGGGACTTTGAAATAGGTATCATAGGCGGGACTGGAAAAATGGGGAGTTGGTGTGCCGAACTCTTCCGCAGACAGGGCTACGTGGTCCACCAGTCCGGCCGGTCGACGGGCATGACCATGGAGGAAATGGCACGCCGGTGTGCCGTTGTGGTGGTCTCGGTACCCATGGAATCTACGGCCGATGTGATCCAGCGTCTGGGGCCTCTCCTGGATGAAAGATCGCTTCTTATGGACCTGACCTCCCTGAAAGAAGAGCCCGTGCGGTTGATGCTCGCCTCGACACGGGCTGAAGTGGTGGGTGGCCATCCTCTGTTCGGTCCTCTTGCAACTCACCCTCTGGAACTTTCCATTGTTCTCTGCCCGGCCCGGGTTCACAGGTGGGCATCCTGGCCCGGTGAAGTGTTCTGGGCAGCCCGTGTTCAAGTCATTGAAACCACACCGGAACACCATGACCGTGTCATGGCCGTGGTCCAGGGAATGAACCATCTCAATACCCTTCTCATGTCAATGCTTATGGGGGAATGCGGAATCGGCAGGCAGGAGCTCGAGCATTTTGCCACGCCCCTGTTTCGGTCGAAGCTGTCCATGGTTGACAGAATACTGTCCGGAAATACAAGGATGTATGCTGGACTCATGACGGCTAATCCGCACGTCCCAGCCCTTCTCGATCGCTACAGCGCCCTGGTCAACGAACTGATCGGCCTGGTCGGTCGCGGCGACGGTACTGCTCTCGCGGAGCGTATGGACAGGCTTAACCAGGACAGGGATGCTCTGATTTAGCAAAAGTGATACCACCTGTTGACGATATAGTCCGGTTATGGACTTCCCGCGCAAATAAATTTTACATACCTCTAACTATCTGATTTATTGGTATAAATATAATGCCTAAAGAATGCTCAAAGAGGAAAAGTCCTTTATGTGTCAGCGGGATTCCTCTTTCCTCAACAGTGTTGTCCACAGGGTTGTCAACAATTCTGTTGATCGACGAAAGCCCCGTCATGTCTTTCCCAAGGTATTCCATGGCTTAAGGGAGGCCGTGAGAGGCTTAAAAAATATCGACTGTATCATTTCGGTCTCAAGGCGCTTTTTACGAGTGAGCTCGGCGAAAAAGAAGGAACCTCTTGTATTGTTGTCGTAATCCATCGATATGCCGCGGGATCGTAATGTATCATGGCCGGTCGTAAACTGCGTCGAATAGAGCGCAGGCTTTTGTGGCAACAAAAATCTTTTGAAGATGGGGAAACGGTGTCATTTGCCTTTGCGGAGGATATTGAGAAGGCTCATAGCAGAATTCCGCGAGGCCGGGAAGATGCCTTCCTTTGCGACCCGGACATCTTCTACGGAAAAGAAGGCCCTGGGGTTGAACTGTTGGACCATGCCGATAACCGTTTCCATTTCTTTCCGATCCACGACGGTGAAAATCAGTTTAACCGGTCCCGTGGATCCTGCAGCATCGACAACGGTTACGCCGTACCCCGCTTTTCTCAAGGAAGCGATAAGGTTCGTGGTCTCTATCTGGGTTATGATCCGGATAACCACTCTGCCCATGGCCAGTCGTTCTTCAAGGATAATGCCCACGAAATTACCGGTCGCGAAGCCGCCGGCATAGGCGAGATAGTACAAGGGACTGGCGAAGTTCCGAAAAATCTGGCTGATTGCCAGCAGCCAGATCATGAGCTCAAAGAAGCCGAGGATCGGAGAAAGGAACTTGAGACCTCGGGCTACGTAAATAATACGGATTGTTCCCAGAGAAACGTCGACAATGCGGGCTGAAAAAATCAACAGCGGGATGATGACCCAACTGAAGAAACTTGATTCTACTAAAGCTGTAAAGTCCATTGGTTTTCCTGGTACGGAGTTCAACCTCCCGGCCCGGCCGGGAGATGCTGCTCGTGACCGCGAGACACATGCCTTGCGTCATTTCGCGGAGCGAAGCGACGAGAAATCCTGCTTTAAAGACAGCTTCGTAAAATGGTACCCGCTGTATGGTCCCAGGCACTACGGCCGGATGCCTGATTGCGCTCTTTCCTCCATCACTGCGACGTACCTTCCGGTACGCCGCAGTCCCCAGGATGTGCGCGCCGTGCCTCGAGGAGCTTTGTACAGAGCCGTCCCCAGTCGGATGTTTATTCGACTTTTTTACGGGATCGTCAACACTGAAGCACCCGCCTCTGAGCAAGGGGGAGGCGGGTGCTTCAGGCTCTGCCTTGTCAGTGGTTATGCTGTTTTAACAGTGATTTTCTTCGGCTTCGCTCGTTCCGCCTTGGGAAGCACAAGCTTCAGTACGCCGTTTTTCACCACCGCCTCTATCCGGTTGTGGTCTATCTCGTCGGTTACCGTAAAGGACCGTCGATAGTCACCGGTTCCGTAATCGGCGTGCACCAGTCTGAAATCGGTGTGGCTTTCCGGCTCAACAGTTCCATTGATGGTGAGGACATCTTTTTCAATGATAATGTCCACGGATTGTTCGTCCACCCCGGGCATGTCGGCAAGCAAGGTGATGGACTCCATCGTTTCGAAGATGTCCACTCTGGGGACATAGACCGGCCTGTTCCTGATGTCTTCACGCTCCAGCCGGGCCTGCTCCTTCAATCCCTCCATTTCTTTTCCTGGCTCTATCATGGTAATCACCTCCTGCCTTACTCACTTTTGATACTGATTTTTCTCGGTTTTTCCTCTTCGATTCTGGGCAGTCGAACGGTCAGGACTCCCTTTTCATACCGGGCGTCGACTTTTTCGCTGTTGATACTGAAGGGGAGCCGGATTTTCCTCCTGAAGCTGCCGTAGGGTCTCTCCTGCCGGTGGTACTTCGCTTCCTCACCCACTGCTTCAAGAGACCTCGATCCGCTCAGGTCCAGTACATCGCCTTCGACGGAGATATCCATTTTTTCCAAGTCAATCCCAGGTATTTCGGCGGAAAGGATAACATCATTTTCGTTCATCCACAGGTTCACTGCGGGATAGTTCTGATAACGTGATGTCCCGCTTCTCGAAAAGAGTCGACCGCTTTCACGTTGCCTTCGATCGAGCTCACTCCAGAGATCAGGCATCCAGTCAAAACCCCTCAATCCTGTCAGCCACATAACACTGCCCTCCTTTATCTATTTTATTCGCGCAAGAATTTGATATTGTTAAACATGCTATTTCTATAAATAATCACTATATCCCCGCTGTCAAGACACGGCGCCGCGGCCCTTTTCCCTGTTTCCCTGACACATCTTATCAAAATTGCCCTACAGACAGGGAAGACGTTACAGAATACATATATATAAATATGTTACAATCATGACGGTTTCGTAAAAAGTCCGGATGCCTGATTGCGCGTTTTTCTTCGTCACCGAGGGGTACCTCCCGGTACGCCTCAGTTCCCGGGATGTGCGATCCGTGCCTCAAGGAGCTTTTTACAAAGCCGTCCTCTGTCGGAGGTTTTACGACTATTTACGGGACCATCGATCATGGAGGAGGACACGATGAAGGAATATCTCTATCTCGACGACTACAGCATAGGTGAGCGGATGACTTCACCGGCACGGACACTGACGGAAGCGGACATAGTCAATTTCGCCGGGCTTACGGGGGACTGGGCACCGCTCCACACGGATGTGGAGTACGCGGCGACGACACCCTTCAAGAGCAGAATCGCCCATGGAATGCTGACTCTGAGCATCGGCATGGCACTTCCCTTCAGGTTGGGACCCTACTCGAGCTATCTTCCGAAATCTTTCATTGCCTTTTATGGGATGGAGCATGTACGCTTTACAGCCCCTGCAAGGATCGGAGATACGATCCGCTGCGAGGTGGAAGTAATCGATATAACCGACAAGGGGCCGGACAAGGGAGTATTGACCGTTCGTATTCACATCATGAACCAGAGGGACGAGCTGCTTGTTTCCAGTGTCCTGAAACTCTTCTGTGGGAAAGCGCCCCGTTGAGTGCTCGTTCATTCGTCAAACATGTTCTGATTTTAAAAACAGAGACTTTTTGAAAGGAGATTGTTGATGGGTAGTACAGACGCCAAACCTATGTCCCGGGCCCGGAAGAAGGAACTGGAACTGGAGGAAAACCGGCAGCACTGGCTGGCGGAAGAGAACAAGATATATGAACTCTGGGAGCGGGCATACAATCCCGGAGGGCAGGCTCAGAACGACCGGCTTGCGAAGCAGGGCAAGAAGCCTGCCCGCCAGCTCATCCGACGGCTCATCGATCCGGATACGGAATTTTTCGAACTGAGCCGGGGTGCCGGATTCGGCATCGGTTACGAAGGCATGGAGGATGTTCCCTCCGCCGGTCTGGTTACGGGTATCGGCAAGATTCACGACAACTGGGTGATGATTCTTGCCAATGACAGTCGGGTGACCGCCGGGGCCTATTTCCCCGTAAGCTGCAAAAAACACCTTCGGGCCCAGGAGATTGCCGAGCGATGCGGCCTGAACTTTGTCTATATAGCCGATTCCGCCGGGGCCTATCTGCCTCTTCAGGACAGGATATTTCCAGGCCGGAACCAGTTCGGCCACTTCTTCTACAATATGACGCGCATGTCGGCCAAGGGGCTGAAGCAGTACACGCTGAGTACCGGGGGGAACACCGCCGGGGGAGCCTACATTGTCTATCTCGCCTGTGAAAGCATCATGATTGAAGGTATGTCCTATTCCTTTCTGGGCGGGCCTCCCATGGTGGAATCCGCCATCGGAGAAAAGGTGAGCATGGAGGATCTGGGCGGCGCGCGGGTACACACGCAGATTTCCGGCGGGGCCGACCACTTTGTAAAATCGCAGGATGAAGGGATCGAAAAGCTTCGGGAGCTGCTTTCTTTTGATCCGCGTCAGACGCTTCATATCGATCGGCGCAAACCCGCCGATCCCAGGGTTCCTCCGGAACACCTCTACCAGATTCTGCCGAAAGAGACATCGAAGGGAATCAACGTCCGTGAAATACTCGCCTGCATCGCCGACGACAGCTATTTCTCCGAGTACAAGCGAGCCTACAACCCCGGGCGTGGCGACAACATTGTCTGCGGAAAGATCTATCTGAAGGGTATCCCCGTGGGCGTCATCGCCAGCAACAACAACGGAGTTATCTTCGTGGACTCGGCACGGAAGGCCATAGAGTGGGTAATACGTTGCTGTACCATGAAGATTCCCATTCTCTACATACAGAATTCACCGGGCTATATGGTCGGCACAGAAGAAGAGTACGCCGGAATCGGGAAGTACGGGTCAGGCATGGTGCGGGCCTGCGCCTGCGCGGAGGTTCCCCGGATTCAGTGGGTCATCGGTCCGGATCACGGCGCCGCGAATTTTGGAATGTGCGGGCGGACCTTCGACCCTCTTTTCATCTTCGCCACCATGCGGTCCCGGACGTCCGTCATGTCGGGGAACACGGCCGGGTTCATTCTTACGAGCCTTGAGCGTGCAAACCGAAGGAAGCGCGGGGAGGAGATGGACGAGGAAGCGGCCCAGGCATTTCAACAGATGATGATCGATAAGTATGATCGGGAGGCCCACCCCTTTTACAATGAAGCCCGGCTTTTCAATGACGGGACGCTGCCGCTGAAGGACTGCCGCGACGCGCTGGCGCTGGCCTTCGAGGTTTCGCTTCTGCAACCGATCAAGGAGTCTCATTTCGGAAATTTCAAGTTCTGAAAAAGACGGCTTCGTAAAATGGTATCGGAGGTATACCTCCGATACCATAGCCGGACGCATAATTGCGCTCTTTCCTTCATCACTGCGGCGTATCTCACAGTACGCCTTATTTCTCAGGATGCGCGCGCCGTGCCTCAAGGAGCTTTTTGGACTTCTTTTTACGAACTCGTCAAAAATGCCGGGCCGTCGCGTGTACTGTGGGCAAGGCGGTTGAAGAACCATCACGTGTGTCACTTTTCGACTATTCTGTCGCCGATTTAACTGCTCTTTGCCATTGTTTTAACGTTTTTTGCCTTCGTTTCTACTGCTTTTTGCCATCTTTTCTGCTGCTTTTTCATCGTTTCTACTACCTTTGTCGTCGTTTTGACCGCTTTCCTCCGTCATTTCGACCGAAGGGAGAAATCTTTCACAATGACGATTGAAAAGCAAGATTTCTCGTCGCTTCGCTCCTCGAAATGACGGGATATGGGTACTCCCCGGAATGACGGTGCCTCGGCGTTCTTCGGAATGACGATATTCAAAGGGATCGTTTCGGCCGGGGAGAGACATGGTGAAGCGATGGACAATTCCTCGTCGCTGCGCCCCTCGAAATGATACAAGGTAAAGATTTTCAGGTGTTTCCACTTTTACGATTCATTTCCTTGATTACTTCATACGCCTGTGAGAGACTACGTACGACTATCGCTTTGGTCATGGGGGTACCTCCTTTGGGGTTTTGGGATATCATCGGTGGTACCCCTTTCTTGCCAACGACACAAGATATGATACAGTACCCTTTCACGATCGCTTCCGGCATAGCATGGTCATTGTGTGGTATCGTGTTCCTATGATCCGGGACAAGGTCAGCAAGGAGATGATGATCTATGAAGGTTATTGATTTCCACATTCACATCGGAACAAAAGACCAATTCACGCCCTGGGTGGTGGATTTTTTCGGGGAGACGAACCCGCGCTACCTGGAAGAATTCGCGGACGGAATTACGCCGGAACAGGCTATTGCCTTTCTGAAATCTCATAATGTGGACCGTTCCGTTATCCTGGCGGAATACGCTCCCCGGGCGTCAGCATGGGTGACCAATGAGTTCGTATCGGAGTTCAGCAAGGGCCACGATGAGCTTATTCCCTTCGGTTGTCTGAACTTCCTGGATGAACGGTCCTATGAAGAGCAGGCCAGATACGCCGTGGAGGAGCTGGGCGTGAAGGGTTTCAAGCTGCTTCCGTCCTACCAGCACTTCTGGCCCGATGACCAGAGCCTGTTTCCTTTCTATGAGTATGTTCAGTCGCTGGGCATGCCTATTATGTTTCACACGGGAACCTCGATTTTTCACGGTACCCGTATCAAGTATGCGGATCCCTTGCTACTCGATGAAGTGGCCGATCAGTTTCCTGACTTGAACATCATTATGGAACACGGAGGGAGAACCTTCTGGTACGACAGGGCGGCCTGGCTCATTCGCAAATACCGGAACATGCACATCGGGATCGCGGGTATCGCGACCAGGCGCCTGCCTGAATTTTTTCCCCGGCTTGAGATGTCGAGCGACCGTTTCATCTTCGGCAGTGACTGGCCCGGTGTGGCCGACATCAACGGGCTCATCGAGCGGGTCCTGGCGCTGCCGTACAGCAATGAAACAAAAGAACGGATACTCTACCGGAACGCGGAGCGGGTCTTGGGAATCGCCTGACAGCACAACACGAGGGCGGAAATCTTTGAAAAACTGCCTATGGGACCTGTAAAGGCGATCTCTTGTGTTGTCTCGACCGCTCCCATGGCCATTTAGGCCGCCCCCATCGGTCATTCCGACCGCTCCCATGGTCGTTTCGACCACCCCCCTCTGTCATTTCGACCCCCCCTCTGTCATTTCGACCGTAGGGAGAAATCTTTCACAGCGACGATTGACGGCCGCGTACCATGGTACCGGAGGCAAGACCTCCGGCACTAAAGTCGGATGCTTACAGGATGTGTGCGCCAATTCTATAGCAAACAGTCATGGCTTAAGGTCTCGGACGGTCGTTCTGATAACGTAGTCTTACCATGTGGCCCGCGATGGTTTACTGAAGCCGTCGCGGGCCGTCTTATTCGAGGGGCGTAATGCCATGCTGAATGGCGAACTTGATAAGTCCCGAAATGTCTTTTATTCCAAGCTTGTTCATGAGCCGGCTTCGGTATGTTTCGATTGTTTTTACCGAGAGAAACAGAGTTTCCGCTATTTTCGCGCTGGTTTTTCCCTCCACGACGAGCTGCAATACTTCACGTTCCCTCGTACTGAGAACCGACAGGGGGTCCTCCAGGCCGTCCTTTTTCTCAAGGAGGGCGGTAGTGACATGATCTGAGATTTTCGCGCTCAGGTAGCGGCGGCCCGTGTGAACCTCATTAATTGCCGCGAGAAGTTCGCGGCCGGCCGACTCTTTCAGCAGATAGGCGCTCGCTCCCGCCTTCAGTGACCGAAGGACCGATTCCGACGAAGACTGCATCGAGAGCATGATAACCCTGGTTGACGGGCATTCTTCGCAGATCTGTTCCGTGGCTTCAATGCCGTTCAAGTCGGCCATAAGAATATCCATGATGACGATGTCCGGATTGAGTTCTTTTACCTTTTTCACCGTTTCGCGGCCGTTAGAGGCT
The DNA here is from genome assembly GCA_023228425.1 of Syntrophales bacterium. Lineage (NCBI taxonomy): Bacteria > Pseudomonadati > Thermodesulfobacteriota > Syntrophia > Syntrophales > Syntrophales bacterium. The sequence continues at coordinate 12,257 of JALOBE010000003.1, read as the reverse complement.
TCACCGATGACGGTGATGTCGTTCGCCTCGAGCAGGTATCGAAGTCCATCGCGAACGATGGTATGATCGTCGGCCAGAAAAACCGTAATACTCATAGCGGTACCTTTACAGAAATCTTCGTTCCTTTTCCTCTTTTCGATTCAATGGTGAAAGAGCCGCCGATCATTTCGGTCCTCTCGGTCATGGTCATGAGGCCCCATCCCGTATGGCCGTCCGACTTTTTTCGATCCGCGAGATTGAAGCCGATACCGTTATCGGTGATGCTCAGCGAAAGCATGCCCCGGGAGACGCCCATGGTAATAATTGCCAGAGTGGCCTCGGCGTGTTTGTGTGTGTTGGTCAGAACCTCCTGGACGATTCGAAAAATGTTATTCTCTATCGACGGGGCTGGACGGGGATCGATATCGTCCCCCTCGATGATCACGTCTATACCCGTTCGGGCTGAAAAGTTCTTGCCGTACCATCGGACGGAAGCGACGAGGCCATATTCATCCATGTCCGGAGGTCTGAGGTCCGCCATGAGACTGCGGGTGAGCTCCGTTGTCTGTTCAACCAGCTTCAGTGAATCTTCCAGGAGGTGCAAGGGCATCGATTGCAAACAGGTATCAGGAATCGCATCCTTGAGTATGGTCAGGTTTATGCCGACCACGGTGAGATTCTGCCCCACCTGGTCGTGGAGATCGCGGGCGATTCTTCTCCGTTCCGCCTCCTCCGCCTCGGAAAGCTGCATGGAAAGAACCCGGAGCTGCTCACGTTGATCCTCAAGAGTCTTCTCGATGTTTTTACGCTCAGTTATATCCTGCGCGGTGCCGAAGAGCCCCTGGATGCTTCCGTTCTTTCCATACTCAGCCTCTCCCGTGGTGAAAAGATAGCCTGTGGACCCGTTGGGACGAATGATTCTCACTTCCGTGCCATAGGGTTTCCCCTTGAGAGCCGCCCGCGTCAACCGTTTGAAGCGCCGCCAGTCATCGGGATGAATGCAGGTTTTTGGGTCAATGTGGAAGGGTCTGCCATGAGTCGACTCGAGGAGCAGGATTCGAAACATTTCTTCGGACCACAGGGACAGTTTCGTCTCCGCGTTGTACCGCCATGAACCGATATGAGCCAGTTCCTGGGCCTTCTCAAGATCTGCAGTGATCCGGCGCAACGCGTCATCGGCTTTTCTGCGTTCAGTGATATCCCTGCCGATGCCGAACCTTCCCAAGGCAACTCCTGTCGCGTCATGCCGGGTCGTGACGAGGAACTCGACCGGGATTCGCCTCCCGTCATGATGGATGATTTCCGCTTCGTAGGGTCCCGTCTCCTCGCCTCTGATGCCTTTTCTGAACCTGTCCAGGGTCGATTGCACAAACTCCGGTGCCACGAGGCAGGTGAAGGGTTCTCCCATCAGTTCATTCATTGAATAACCCGTGACTTTTTCGAACCGAGGGTTGACATAGGTGTAGGTTCCCCTTCGGTCGACGATAAAGATGAGATCCAGCGTGGATTCTACAAGATTGCGGTAGATTTCTTCGCCGGCCCGGAGCGCCTCTCCTGTTGTGCCGTACTTTCTGTCCCGCAGCTGTGGTCCATCTGTCTGCCGGCGACGCCCGGCAAGTTCATCGGGCCGTTGCCGTTTTGTTGTCGCGTTGCTTTTCATCTGTTCTGCTGAAGGCTTTCGTATTCAGTCCGTGAGAGGGTGTGGCCGCAGTTTTCACAGACGCAATACTTGAGTATGACGGCGCATCCCAACATCTCCGTCCTTATTACGGTGTCGCATGGAGTGTCTCCCAGGTTTGTCCTGGATTTTATCGCGAGCCGGGTACTTCCACAGCGGGGACAGACCGGCCGTGGTTTAGGGGCATCCTTGCCCATGCTGAGCCACGCTCCTTTCTCCCATGACGGTGGTCCTTCTTGTTAGCATGGATTTGATTATGAATCCAGTCGGCGTCCGGCAGGCGTCCGTCCTGTTACAGGCCGGCAGTGAAGGGCAGCATGTAGCAGGGAAGGGACAGGGTTTCCTCGAAACCCAGTTTCCGGGCAAGAGCGCAGGAGGACCGGTTTGAAAGAATGCACGCCCAGGCTGGCGTGAGCTTTCTTTCAAGGGCGTAGTCGATGAGGGCTGAACAGGTTGCCGCGGAGAAGCCCCGGCCACGATAGTTCTCGGCGGTCTCCATACCCAGTTCGAGATATGCGGTGCTGTAAAATGAACAAAAAGCAGCCGATACGGTTTTCTCGTCGACCTTCAGACAGAATCCCTTTGAATATTTTTTAAAGTCTTCGTAGTTGTTCCAGAAATACTTCGGTACCACGTGCCCGTCGAAGGATGAAAATTCATCTTCGCCCAAGGGGGAGATGTTCTGATGAAGCCGGGCCAGTTCATCATGGTTGAGTCTCTGAAAGTCCCTGTAGCGCTGACGGTCAAAGACGAAATTGATCCTCCTGTTCAGGACTACATCGTCTTCATGGCGTTCGATACAGGCCGCAACGTCCTCACTGCTGAAATCAATTTCCGCGAGGCGGGGACCGAGGCTTTCGGCGATTTCGGTACACCAGTCGTCGGGGTGGACGAGCAGGTATTCTCTTTTCGAACGGTGGCGGCCTGCGTTGAGCATGAACTCACGCAGGTCTTCGTTGAAGCGCGGCGCGCCGGGGGACCCGACAAGCAGTGACATGCCGTAGGGATGGCATATGTAAAAAGCCGAAGGTTCATCGAGCTTGTCGACGAAGACGCGACCCGCCACATAGCCCCCTGTGACCGCTTCCGCGAAAAGCCTGTTAAAGGGAACACCCGCAAGGGCTTGTTCAACCCTGTGATAGCAGTCAGGTTTCAAGTCGTACATTTCACGCGCCTTCCTTACGGGAAACCTTTAAGGTCTCAATTATTCTGAAGATTTTCACACAGCATCTGTCTTTCGGGCGGTTCTCCTCCATCGGAGAAATCCAGTTCACCAAAAATCTCCTCGTTGTGCTGCCCCAGCAGAGGTGAGGGCATACGGATCCGACCGGGGGTTCCGAACATTTTAATCGGAATGCCCGGAATTTCAAGTGTGCCGAGTGTAGGATGTTCGACCTTCACGATCATTTCCCGGGCCCTTGTGTTGGGATGGTTAACTACCTGGTCGATCTCGAGTACCGGAGCGCAGGGAATTCCCGCATCGGCGAGCATGCTTTCAAGTTCGCCGCAGGCATGTGATTCAGCCCACTCGCGCATAACCGGCTCGATGATCGAAAAGTAGTTATCGCAACGCAATCCGATGTTCGCGAGCCGTTCATCTTCGAGCATATCGGGCCGTCCCATCACATGGCAGAGTTTTTCCCAGAGAGCGTCGCTTGACGCGGCGATGACCAGATAATCGCCCTCCTTGCACCTGAACATGTCGAAAGGAGTGGTGAAGGGATCGATGTTTCCTACCCGCCCGTGCATGGTGCCGGTCATGGTGTAGGCGATGATCGCCGCTTCAAGGATCGAGACGACTGTGTCCGTCATGGCCACTTCAACCATTTGGCCGACTCCGGTCTCTTTACGTTTGTACAGAGCCATGACGATGCCCAGGGCAAGGTATGTGCCTGTGAAGTTGTCGCCGACGGCGGGACCAACCTTGACGGGAGGGCCGTCGGGGTAACCGCATATACTCATCAACCCGCCCAGGGCCTGGGCGATTATGTCATAAGCGGGTCGGTCACGAAAGGGGCCGTAGGAACCGAATCCGGACGTGGCCGCGTAAATGATCCGCGGGTTGACTTCCTTGAGGACTTCGTAGGAGAGTCCGAGTTTTTCCATGGTTCCGGCTTTGAAGTTGTTGACAACCACGTCCGCGGTTTTCACCAGTTCCTTGAATACCCGTTTCCCTTCCTCACTCTGCAGGTCCAGGGTGATGCCCTTTTTGTTGCGGTTGAGAAAAGCGTAATATCCACTGTCGTTGATACCTGTCCGGCCTTCCCTGAAGGGCGGCCACCAGCGGGTTCCATCACCGGTCACCGGCCTTTCGATCTTGATCACTTCCGCTCCGTGATCAGCCAGGTTCATGGTACAGAAGGGTCCATTGTAGGCGATGGTGAGGTCCAGAACTCTGACTCCTTCGAGAGCCATTCCCTGGCTTGCTGTACTTATCATTACTGTTTCCTCCTTCTCAATCTCTCTTCATGCCGTGTTCTTTCATCCGGCGCTCAACAAAACTCCTTTCGTACCCTGATCCGCCGAGGGACAGCAGGTGTGCCGTTTCCATTTCCATGACCTGTTCGAAACTGCTGTGCAGACCCTGATCGATGGCCGCCCGCGCGAATCTCAGGGACATAGGGGATCGTTTGCCGATTACCTCGCAGAAGGTGTTCACGCGCTCTTCAAGCTCTTCGGGCTTCACCACATAGTTGACCAGGCCGATGCGGCAAGCTTCACGGGCGTCGATAAACTCGCCGGTAAGGGCCAGTTCCTTGGCTTTCCCCAGGCCGACGACCTGGGAGAGCAGCTTTGTCCCCGCCTGGGTTATGGACAATCCGATGCCCGTTTCGGGAAAGCCGAACTTGGCGGTTTCATCGGCAATGCGGAAATCGCAGCTCAAGGCGAACTCGCATCCCCCTCCCACGGCATAGCCCCTGCACATGGCGATAAGCGGCTTGTTCAGTTGTAATGTCTGGCGCTGGATATCCTGCAGCCTGTCCACCTCGGCGATCCACTGTTCGAAACTCTTACCCCCGGCGGTTTCCTTGAGATCTTCTCCGACGCAAAAAGACGATCCCCTGCCGGTCATCACCACCGTTACGACTTCGGTATCCTTTTTCGCCGTCAGCAGGTGCCTGATGAAATCATCCAGGAACCGACCGTTTATGGCATTGAGCCGGTGAGGGCGGTTAAAAATAATAAAACCGACATTACCTTTTCTTTCGTAAAGAACAGCATCTTCTTTCACATTCACAGCGGGGTTCTCCTTTTTCTCAGATCATATCCCGGCGCAGCAACCGGCCGCGTCGGGGGGTAGTCTCATCACAGCAATATGTTCACCAGCACGAGGGCGAAGCCGGGAACGTACGTTACCAGAAGGATCACAGGGATTGCGCCAAAGATCATAAAGACCGATGCCGGCTTTATATATTCGTTGAGCGGCAGATTGCCGCCTATCATCCCCGCGAGGTACAGCATGGGCGCGCAGGGAGGCGTTATATTGCCCAGGGAGAGATTGACAACCGATATGGCAGCGAAATGAACCGGTTCGATTCCAACCGATACCGCGATCGGCAACAGGAGCGCCGCCGACAGAATGTTGCCGGAAACATCATCGACCAGCATTCCCATGAGCAACAGAATCACGTTGAGCATCACCAGGACCATCACCTTGTTCGCGGTTACGGTAAAGATCAGGTCCGTCAGGACCTGCGGTACCTGATAGGTAACCATGATCCGGCTGACCATGAGAGTAAAAAACAGGAGAACCATCACCACGCCGGAGGTTATCATGGAGTCCCGTAGGTTTTGGCTCATCCCCCTGAAGGTCATGGTTCGGTGGGCCAGGAAGCCTACGAGCACCGCATAGACGGCTGAAATGGCCGCTGCCTCGGTAGGAGTGAAGATGCCTCCGTAAATGCCTCCCAGCACCAGGACCGGCATGAACAGGGCCCATCCGGCATGTATGGCTGATCTTCCAATTTCCCTGACCTGTGCCGCCAAGTTGATTTTGGGGGCCAGTTGAAGATTCTTAAATTTCCGGCACATGATCATGTTAATCACGCAATATATGGTCATCATCATCAGGCCGGGAATCAGCGTACTTAAAAATGCCGCCAGGATTGATATCTGGGCTGTCATGGCAAAAACGATCATGGGTATGCTCGGCGGGATCAGCAGTGCAAGCATGGAAGAACAGGCTACCAGTCCCGTGGCGTAGCCCCGCGGATAGCCCTGTTTGACCATTTCGGGAATCATCACCGAGCCGATGGCGGCGATGGCCGCTGCGGCGGAACCCGAGATCGCGCCGAAAACGGTACAGGCGACAACGCAGACCATCCCCAGCCCGCCCCGTACCCTGCCGAGAAACGACTGGGTGAAGGCGATCAGGCGGCTTGAAATATCGGAATCTTTCATCAATGAGCCGGCCATTATGAACAGGGGCAGGGCCATCAGTGTGTAGGACTCCATGTTGCGAAATGCCGCCGGTATGGCAAATCGAGGGTCCAGGCCCGTTACGAAAAGTATGGCGAAGCCCCCGAGCCCGAAGGCAAATCCAACGGGTACCCCCAGAAGCATCATGATAACCACCAGGACCATTGCTATTACTATGACTGTCATGATTTACCTCCCGAGGAGACACCGGAGTAGTTGATAAAGGACTCCAGATTTCTGATCATGTTGGCCACGGAATACAGGGTTATCAGCACCGCTCCGATTAACATGGAGCCGACGCTGTACACGCGCGGCCACCAGAGTCCCGTAGTCCTCTCTCCGGTGCCATGGAGCCACAGCGAGTAGCGCGCCGCGTGACACAGGAGCAGCACGCAGGCCACCAGGCTCAAGGTCCAGGTGATTGTTTTGAGGAGCGCCCGGGAGCGTTCATTCGGAACCAGGCGTGCCGCGATGTCCCCCTGAACATGACCGTCATTTCGGGTACCCAGAACGGCGCCGAAAAAATACAACCATACCGCGACCAGACGGGAAAACTCTTCCAGTCCGAAGAGGGGAACCTTGAATACATAGCGCAGCAGTACCTGCAGAACGATCGTCAGAGTCATGATTATGGCGCCAGTTATGATGATAGCCGAGATTCCCCTGTCGAGGCCGCTATCGATATATGTCAGGGCTGTCGTAACCTTCTGCCTCATGGGACATTTCCTTTTCCCGGGATAAGGAGGGGCGCGTCGGCGCCCCCCTCCCGTACCCGATTAGGCGCTTTTTGGAAGCCGTGCCGTTGAGCCGTTTCTAGTCGAGCTTAGTGGCGAACTTCTTGACTTGTTCCATGAGTTCTGAACCGAGCAGTTCGTTTTCGATCTTGGGCCAGGCTTGCTGTCTCACGATCTTTGCGGCTTCCATCCACTCTTCTTTGGTGGAGATGTGTACCTGGATGCCCGCATCCTCTAGTTTCTTGAGAAAATCCAGCTCATCCTGTTCAGCGGCATGAGCCTGGTCTGCCATGACCTTATCGGCCGCCTTGAGCAGGATCGCCTGATCTTCCTTGGAGAGCGTGTTCCACAAATCAAGGTTCATTGTGAGAAACCAGTATTCAAAAGCATCCCGCGCGAGGACATAGCTTCTGAGCGCGTCACGCATGACATAGGCTTCCACCGCGGGACAGGCGGACCGGGCGTCAACGATGCCTGTCTGCAGGGCCGTGAAGGTTTCCGAATAGGCGATTGGGGTGGAGATAAAGCCGAGGGAGGGAATGTAAACCTCAAAAATACGAATAGGAGCAACCCGCATCTTGATGCCCTTGAATTCAGCCGGTGTTTTCGGCACGGTGGTCACGCGCTTGGCAAAGGCAAAGCCGTCCCAGGCGTTCAGATAAATCCCCAAGACCTTGAGTCCTATTTGGGAATAGAGGTCGTCGAAAATAGGGGTAAGCCATCCCGTGGAACCGATGCCTGCCCGGGCCTCGTCCCAGGATTCAAAAAGATAGGGCATGAAAATAAGGTTTGTCTTGGGGTCGTAGGAGGTGGAGCCTGCATTGAGGCCGATTTCAAGGGTGCCCATGCGATTCGACTCGATCTGCTCCATCCAGTCACCCAGGGCACCGGCCGGGAAATACTGCATCTTGATGCGGCCATTTGTTTCCTTTTTCACCAACTCGGCAAATTGTTTGCATCTGTCGGTGGCGGGATGATCTTCCGCGATGCCCTGGGTTATCTTCCAGTTGTAGTTCTGGGCGTTAAGGCTCGCCGGCATCACTATCAGTGCCAGGGCCGCCATGACCAGCATCGTCCCGGTAATCAGGGCCGCTGATCGTTTTTTTTCTGAACGTTGTGTAAGCATTCCAATCCTCTCCTTTTCTGCAGAATGTTGGTTTCCGAAGCTCGTGCCTAATAAGCTGTGACGCTGACATCTCTTACCAAACTACTGCCGATTGGCTTCCGGACCATGACAGGTTTACCCGCAAGTGTGCCTGCCGCCGGTACCCTCCCTAATTTGAATGCCGAGCAACCCTCCTTTCGTCGTATGCGCGTCCGTGAGCGCTGTTTATTTTCGAGGCAGAAGCCCCTGTCCCGATCACCTCCGACCGAAAAACGCTACAAATATAACGAACGGTCGGTAGGTTATGCTGTAAAAAAAGTCATCCGTCTCGTTTCAATCCGTTGAAGACCATCGTTGTGATACTCTCTATAATTTCGTCTTTTGAAAGGGATCCAAGAGGGTTGAACCACTGGGAGATCTGGGTGCACATGGTGACGATGGCATTTGCCATGACTCTCGGGTTGACGTTTTTAAATACTCCCTCCTGGATTCCCCGCTCAATTATGTCCTTCATCTGTGTGTCATATTCATCCCGCATTCTAATGACTGAGCGCAGGTTGTCCGCCGTGAGTCCTCTCAATTCCGAGTCGGATACGATAACCTCTTTCTGTCGAACCATGTGAAAACTCAAATGGTTCCGAATCATCGCCACAAGCCGCTCTTCAGCGCCTTCAAGGTCCTTGAGACAGTTCTGGAGACTTTCATTCAGGCTCTCCATCGTTTCCTTGAGAATGTCGAAGAGGATCTCTTCCTTACTCATGTAGTGATAATAAATACTGGATTTTTGAATGCCCGCCCGTTTCGCGATGTCACTGATACTGCAGGCATGATATCCTTTCTGGTACATGAGCTGAATGGCGATGGTCTTTATTTTTTGCTTCATGTCAATCGGCAATTCCTCCATTCAGAAATTCCTTAAGTGATCGAACGGTCGGTCAGTTGAATATGATTCAACCGTACATCCAGCGGAAGAACCAAGTCAACCTTTTTTTGTAGACCTTGAAAAGTCCAGCTAAGTAGTGAATAATTAATCATTATACGGCACGATTTGATCGTTTTCGGCCTGTGGGGGAATCATGAAAATTTTTGTGGGGGAACTATGACGACCTCGCAAAAGGTCGAGAAACGTCCCATTGAGGACGCCCTCAAGACCTTCTAAAGAATCCCCGGCGGCTCCTTACAACTGCCACCTCCGTCCTTTTGACTGTTTCCTCAATTCTCTCAAATGACGGAACGTAACCATGTCTTGAAATGACGGTTTCCCGGGCGTTTCTTGAAATGGCCGTGCCGTTGGGTTCTCCTTGAAATAACGCAGTGCCCCGGGTATTCCTCGAAATGACGGAATGCAACGGTCTCGCTTCGCAAAAGGTCTGCGGGTACGACGCGGGCGGCAGGGATCAGGTGTGTTCCGCGGGACGGAACCGGGGAAGGATCAGCGTTTCTGTCACGTCATCCCAGACGATTTCGACGGGCATGTCGCAGACAACCGAAGCGGGGCTGCAGTCGACGATATTTGTCAGGAAGCGCGGTCCTTCCTCCAGCGTCACCAGTGCCACGATATAGGGCAGGTCATGGGCGAACGCAGGGTCGTAGGCAACATGATAGACCACGTAAGAATAGACGGTTCCCCGGCCGGAAGCCCTGATCCAGCCCGCGTTGCGTGAGAGGCATTCGGGGCAGAGGAACGACCAGGGCATGCGCAGACATCCACAGTCTTTGCAGGACTGGATCCTGAATTCCCGGTTCCGGCATCCTTCCCAGAAGGCCTGTGTATCGGCGCTCATTCGTGGTACGGGTTTCGCGCGGGTCGTCATGGTTGTTACCCCTTCTTCAGAATGTAGCAGGCGTGGCTCTGCAAAATCCCGCCGTTGTCGCTGCAGAGGATAATCTCCGGCGGTTTGTTTCCCGTCGCGGGTCCGAGTTGCCGATCTCCGCAGCGGCCCATGAGCTGCATAACCCCTTCCGTCAGGGGGGTCATGCCCATCTGATAGGCTTCTGAAAGCTGTCCCCCCGATGTATTTACCGGCATGCGCCCGCCCGGTTCGATGGTGCCTCCCTGAAACCAGTCCCTTCCTTCGCCGGGTTTGAAGAATCCGTAATCCTGGAGTGTGATTTCTACTGTGTAGGTGAAGCAATCGTAGATCTGGCAGGCGTCGACGTCCTCAAGGCTGATGTCCGCCATGCGCAGGGCATCTTCACAAGCCCGAACCGCGCCGGTCGGACCTGCCAGGTGGCGTGCCGGAGCAAGGTCGGAGGAAGGGTTGGCCATTCCCATTCCCATGATGGTTACCGGTCTGTGGGGCAGATCCCGGGCCCGTTCGGCCGTGGTCAGAATGCAGGCCCGACCGCCGTCCGTCACGAGGCAGGCGTCGGCCTGCCGGAAGGGTTCCACCACCAGGGGCGAGAGGTCATAGTCTCTTTCATCCATGGGCTTATCCCGCATCAGGGCCCGGGGATTCAAGGCGGCCCATTTTCGCTGCCCCAGGGCAATCGCTTTCCATGTTTCCGGTCCCGTGTGAAATTCATGCATCGCTCTCCGCGCCGCGAGGGCGTATCCCGCCACAGCTCCGAAATGGCCGAAGACGACGTCATCACCGACGAGGTTCGATAGCATCCATTCCATTTCGCCGCCGGAACGGGCGCTGTGGCCGTAGGAAATCAGCACATACTTGCACAAACCCGCTTCAAGCACGCCAACTGCGTGCATAAGGTGGTTGCGGGATCAGTTGGCGTCCTGGGCGAGGTAGGTCGGCTCCATTCCCAGGTGTTGGGCGACCATGTAGGGGGTGACGTCTTTTTCTTCTCTGGTTGTCGGAAAATGACGGTAACAGATCAAGCCGTCGATGTCGTCCCGTTTCAGTCCCGCGTCGGCGATGGCATTGGCGCAGGCCTCCAGATGGAAGCTCAGAGTCGTCCGTTCCGGAATGATACCCTGGGGTGTGTAGCCGACGCCGACGACGGCATACCTGTCTTTCAGGCTCATGGATGAATCCTCCCTGTATCGTCTCAGGCTGCGTTGTTTCCTCAGACAGCGTGACCCGCCGCTCCACGTGGCCTGCGGTACCATTGTACGAAACCGTCAGGGTTCGCTCCGGAGAACGGCTTGTCTGTCACACAGCCCTTGCCGATCGATGAAGAGAATTGTATCATCAGTCACCTGAAAAAGGACAGGAGAATTACCCACGAAGGGGTCATTGGCAGACATTTTTTCGACGTTCCAGCCTCGTCGCCGGGAGGACGGCACCTGTGAAAAAGATACCCATCGGAATAAGCACCTGCCTTCTTGGAGAGAACGTTCGTTATGACGGAGGCCACAAGCTGGACCGGTTTCTCCGGGATACCTTGGGACGATACGTGCGCTATATCCCCGTTTGCCCCGAGGCGGACTGCGGCATGGGCATTCCCCGGGAATTCATCCGACTGGAGGGCAGCCCGGAATCACCCCGGCTGGTTACCGGCCGGACGAAGGTGGATAAAACGGACATGATGGTCTCCTGGGCGAAAAAAAGGCTGATTCAGCTTGAAGGCGAGGACCTCCACGGGTTCATCTTCAAAAGCGGTTCTCCTTCCTGCGGTACGGAGCGGATCAAGGTGTACGACGACAAGGGCCTGCCGGTAAAACGAGGCACGGGTGTTTTCGCCCGGATGTTCATGGATCATTTCCCTTCGGTTCCCGTCAAAGATGAGAAGCGCCTTCATGACGCGGACCTCAGGGAACATTTCATCGAGAGAATATTCGTCCTGAAGCGGTGGCGTGACACACAAAAAGCCCCGCCAGGTCGCGACGCCCTGGTGGGCTTTCACGGGCGCCACGGACTGCTTGTTCTCTCACACAGCTCTACGCACTACAGGGCCATGGAAAAACTCGTGGCGGACCGGAAGCGCCTGTCACGGCAGGAACTGTACGAAGGCTACGAGACCCTGCTCATGAAAGCCATGGAAATGAAAACCACGGTGAAAAAAAATGTCACCGTGCTGCGGCACATACTGGGATATTTGAGACGGAACCTGTCGTCTGATGAAAAAACAGAACTTCTGGAAGTCATCGAAACGTATCAAAATGGTTTTTTGCCGCTCATTGTCCCGATCACCCTCATCGGGCACTACGCCCGGAAATACGGTCAGCACTGCCTGAATGAGCAGGTCTATCTGAATCCCCGTCCGCGGGGACTTCAGATGTGCGACCACCCGTGCCAGGATCCGGCGCGGCGGACTTCCGGTTGACCGGGACCGTCGAAAAGCCTGTCGAGCGTGTCCTCACGGCTGTTTCTCCCTGATATTTCCGGCGTCCTTCCCGTCCTCACGGCCGTTTCTCCCTGATATTTCCGCACCCTCCCCCCCG